>JAYSUN010000193.1:0-5237 GCA_043719045.1 Hyphomicrobiaceae bacterium
GCACAGCCGACGAAATTTCGATGGCGGATTTGCTCGGTCAATTGTTTGCGTACACTGAGGTGTTCGACATGGAGACACGACCGGAGTTGGTCCTGCTACAGAAGAGCATGGTCATCGTCGAGGGGGTGGCTCGTTCGTTGGACCCGAGTGTCAACATGTGGACTGCCTCGGAGCCGATTGCGAAGGCGTGGCTTGAATCGAATCTGGGGCTTGCGGGGCGACTGCGTGAGGCCGGCGAAGGCGCTGAAGTCATGGCCCGAGTACTATCCGAGGTGCCGCGCTTGTTGGAGCAGGGCGAGCGCGCTGCACTTGCATTGTCTGAGTCGGCAAGCGCGGGATTTCGTCTCGATGACCAAACCGTCGAGCGCATGGCAACCGCTAACGCCCGCGCAACTCGATGGCGTACCGCAGCACTGTGGTTGGGGGCTTTGGCGCTGACGGCGATTGCTGCCATCTTGTGGGTCAGCGCCGGGCCCTGAGGGCCGGACACCACGTGCTCAATGGGCTTTCGCGATGCAGTGCGAGCAGCAATGTCATGAACGGAACCAGCCAGATGACGCGCGCCTGATAGCGGCCCTCGACGCCCGAGAGCGCGCTGCAAACAAGGGCGTTCAGTGCAACGCCGAGCAGGACCATCGCAATCAGCAGATCTGTGTCACGACGTGCAGTCCCTTGCCAAGAGCGCATCAGCAGGAGCAATGCGAGCGATCCCGACAGCGTGACGCTAAAGAGCAACTCCAAGCGGGTGACTGGCCAGATTTCGTGCCCTGCGCGCGTATCCCGAAGTGTGTCGAAGACGTCTGAAGGCATCTTTGCCGCGTAGTCCTCGCGAGTCTTGTTGCCATAGTTGAATTCAGCAATTCCCGTCGCATGAATCTGTTGCGCCCACTCCGCCAGCACGGTCTTGGTACTCTCCCAGGGCATGTGCACGAACGCGCCGATGAAGATCCGCGTTTGCTCATCGGCGAGGGTGCGGCGGGTTTTAGCGGTGGCGGGTGCGAACACGCCGTGGTCCGGATGTGGATTCCATAGGAAATCCGTATTGCCGATAGGCGCGCGGTCGATGTGACTGCAGACAGCATAAGCTTGTTCGGGGCATGCTGCCTTGAGATAGGCCACACCGGCCGACGATGCCATGACGCGGGCAGTCAAAAATGGCGGACGGATGGGTGGCGCACCACTGACTTTCGATACAGCCGCGGCAAAAGCAATGTCACCAGCAAGGGCCACACCAAGGGCCACGCCAACAAGTGCAAAGCCACGGGGTGCGCGCAGCGCAGGAAAAACGAGCGCGGAAATACCAGCGACTGCAAGTAGACCGACAGCGACTGCCACATGGCTGCTATGGCACAGCAACGCGTAGGCGAGCACGCAAACCCAAAACATATCTGCAGAGCGGTTGAGCTTGTCGCGGGCGCCAATCAGCATGGCGATGGACAAGATGGTGAGCCCGGCAAAGACATCTGGCATGAGGTAACCAGCGAAGAACGGCAACGGAGTGGCGATCCCAAGCGTTGCAAGTGCGAGGGCGGTGGCAACAGCGGGCCTCGCTGAGTAGGCGCGCAGTGTCATGAAAACGGCACTGCCAACGACTGCGGCTTGAGCAATGACTGTCAACCAGAAACCACCGAGCAGGTGGCCAAGCAAGACCAATGCGCCATAGTAGACGGATCGACCGGCCAGGACCGTTTTGTCTTCGATCGAGCTGAGTGGCGTTGCGCGCAGACTGGGTTTGGCCGCCGCTGGCTTCCCCGCTAGAGTCGCAGTTGTAACAGACCACGTTGTCTGGACACCAAATAGTTTCTCGACCGGGTAGGCCGCACCGCGGATGTATGTCGTCGTGTCCGGAAAGAAGAACGGCTGGCCGTTGATCACGGCGGGCCACAGCAGCGCAGCAAACGCTGTAATGGCGAGGATCATGGAGCGCCACGCCCGTTGCACTGCGGCAGCTGGTGGGTCCGTTCGCAGTGTTGTCGCTGTCATGGAGTCCGCCCGGCGTGAACTCTGAAAAGTACCTGCTCTTGCTCAACAAATGATAAAAATGTTGGCAAGCGGTTCGCCAGGCACGGGAAAGTTGGCGAAATCCGGCGCTCCGTAGCGCGCGTCAGCGTGACTGGCGCGACTGGATCGGATCCCATAAACTGACACGTGATGAAACCCGTGGACCCGCGCATGATTTTCGCCGATGCCATCGATTGTGACGTGCACCCAAAGACTCCGGGGCCGCTGCAACTCGCGCCCTATTTGAGCGAATACTGGCGCGATACCATTGAATTGCGCGGCATCGACTCGTGGGAAACAATTGCCTATCCCGTCAACGCGCCGTTGACGATCCGCCCGGATTGGCGAGCGCCGCCGCGTGCGGATGCAAGCCCCGAAGGATTAGCTCGGGCAACGTTGGATAAGTATGGTTTTGCGCACGCGATTCTGAACAATCTGTTCGCGGTCCAGACTTTTCGGGATGGAAATTTGGCTGCCGCTTTTGCGCGCGCGGCCAACGATTGGTTGGCTGCCGAGTGGCTCAGCCACGATGTACGGCTGCGCGGCTCTGTCCTGGTGCCGATGCAGAACACAGCGCTCGCGGTAGAGGAAATCGAACGTCGCGCCGGTGATCCGCGGTTCGTGCAGATCCTCATGCTGGTATTTGGTGAGCAGCCGTTGGGCAAACCGGTGTTCTGGCCAATTTATGAGGCCGCCGAGAAACATGGCTTTGCCGTTGCTGTGCATGCCGGTTCAAGTTACCATCATCCGGTGACCGGGTCAGGCTGGCCGAGCCACTATGCCGAGGATTATGCCGCACAGTCCGTTGGCTTCCATACGCAACTCGGCAGCTTCATCAGTGAAGGTGTGTTTACGAAGTATCCCAAATTGAAAGTCGTGTTGAGCGAATCCGGCGTGACGTGGTTGCCGGCATATCTGTGGCGGCTGTCAAAGTTCTGGCGCGGTGTGCGCAATGAAGTGCCATGGATCGATCGTGAGCCGTTGGACTACGTGCGCGCTAACGTTCGTCTGACCTTGCAGCCTTTCGACGCGCCTGATGATGCCGCCTTGGTTGCGCGTCTGGTCGATCAATTGCAAAGCGATGATATCCTGCTGTTTTCATCAGATTTCCCACATTGGCAGTTCGATCGCGACAATGTGTTGCCGCCAGGCTTGTCCGCGACGCAAGTGCGTAAAATTCTGGTCGACAATCCCCGTGCAACGTATCCCCGCCTCGCACACACCATATCGGGAGCCCCACATGGCACTTGACGCCTCAACCAACCGGCTCGCAATCATCGACGGTGACATCCATACCGCACCGTCAAGTTTGGCAGAGTTTGCGCCGTTTCTGACCCAGACCTGGGTGCAGCACCTGCAAACTTACGGCTCACGCAAACGCCATGGCGCCAACTTTGAACCCTATCCGAAGGCCGCGCCCCGTGCCTGTCGACGCGATACTTGGCCGAGCGACGGCGGCACCCCCGGCAGCGATTTGGCGCTCTTGCAAAGTCAACATCTCGATCACTACGGCGTCGAGCTCGGCATCATGGGACCGCTCGTGTTTAGCGGCCAGGGCGAGGTTAATCCGGATTTGTCGGCGGCCATGGCAAGCGGCATCAACCGCTGGCAGCGCGATGTGATGTCGGTGCGCGAGCCCCGTCTCAAATCGTCGATTGTGGTCCCGTTTGAGGATGCGCTGGCATCAGTCCAGGAAATTGAGCGCTGCGGGGCCGATCCGCATTATGCGCAAATCTTCATGCTGACACGCACCATGGAGCCACTCGGCAGTCGCCGTTACTGGCCCATCTATGAGGCCGCTCAACGGTATGATTTGCCGGTGGCCCTTCACGTTTTTGGCGCAGGCGGTCATGCCTACACCGGCACGGGTTGGCCCTCGTATTACATTGAGGAGGGCGCTGGACATTCGACTTCGTGCCAGACGGCCGTCACCAGCCTTGTGTTGGAAGGGGTCTTCGACCGCTTCCCGAACTTGCGGGTGGTCATGGTCGAAGGCGGTTTTGGTTGGTTACCTCCGCTCGCTTGGCGGCTTGACAAGATTTTTGATCGGATGCGCGATGAACTGCCTCACGTCAAGCGCCGGCCGTCTGAGATCATTCGGCAGCACATCTGCTGACCACGCAGCCGATGGAGGAGCCGGAGCAGCGCCAACATCTTCACGATACAATGGCCTGGATCGGCTGGGATCGGCTGCTGTTCGCGAGCGACTATCCGCATTGGGATTTCGATGACCCTTTCCGGGCTTTTCCGGCCGGGATCGACGAAATGCACAAGCGCGCGATTCTGACAGCCAACGCAAAACCCGTCTATAGGCTCGGCTGATGGCACGTCATGTCGTGGCCCATATTGATGAACTACCGCCTGGCTCGCGCAAGCGCGTGCTGATCGATGGCAAGCCCGTGGTAGTTCTCAATATCAATGATGAACTGTTCGCTTTGTCTGACACATGCCCACATCGTGGCGCGAGCTTGGCGCGTGGTATCCTCACCGGTCACGTCACCGCCAACGCACCCGGCGACTATGTCTATGCGCGCCGCGGCGAGATTTTGCGTTGCCCCTGGCATGCCTGGGAGTTTGACGTGCGGACCGGGCGTTCCTGGTGTGATCCGAAACGCATGCGCCTGACGCAACACGCCGTCTCCGTCACTGCCGGCGCTCGATTGGTCGAGGGGCCGTACCAAGCTGAAACTTTCCCGGTGCGCATTGACGAACAGTATGTGGTTATCGAGACCGACAGCCCATTGGCTCCGTAACGGCTCGATCGCTTTTGCTTTGCGTCAAACCTTTTCCGGCTCGGTATCATTTGACGGCTGTTGCCGTCTCGCGACCAATAGCTGAGACGAATATGACCGAGCGTCGGTGTGCCGACAACTAGGCGTGCGAAACGGCGCGCGTCAGCTCGCTACTGATGATCGCAATCAGGAGGCTGCAGTCTCTGGGTTCAAGCGACAGAGGTATCCGCAAATCACACAATCTGTGTAGGATCCGCGCGGTAGCGATGGGCGTGTGCGGATTGTCGATGTAGGCCCAGGAGCGCGATTGGCTCGTGAAGCCCGCGGGATCTTTGGCACCAAACCACTTTATGAAGACGCCTTTGGCTTTGCAGGCCGCCAGGAAACGCGAGAAGGCGCGATCGTCGAGGCCGGACACAGTGAACTGAATTGAACTCTGCACGTAGCTTTCCGCTTGCGGCCGATGAGGCAGAGTAACGCCAGCAACATTGCCGAGACCAGCGG
>JAYSUN010000194.1:0-5235 GCA_043719045.1 Hyphomicrobiaceae bacterium
GAAGGACACGCCTTTGCCGACAGCGTGTTTGGCAACCAGCCCTGGGATGCTGACCATACCATGATTCCAACCGCGGTTTTTTCAGAACCTGAGATCGGCACTGTGGGCCTGAGCGAGGTCGACGCGCGCAAGACCTACGGCAAAATCGATCTTTACAAAGCCCGCTTCCGGCCGATGAAATACATCCTCTCGGGTCGTGATGAACGCATGCTGATGAAGCTGATCGTGGCAACGGCGAGCCAAAAAGTAGTCGGCTGTCACATCCTTGGGCCCGACGCTGGCGAGATCGTACAAATGGCAGCAATCGCCATGAAGATGGGCGCAACCAAGCTCGACTTTGATCGCACCATGGCCCTGCATCCGAGTGCGGCTGAAGAACTCGTAACAATGCGTGAAAAGTGGACACCGCCGAAGGCTTAGGCTTTATTCCGGTTGAAAAGGCTCACTGCCGGTCGGCTCGCCGCCACGGTTCAGCGTCAACTTCTCGACCTTGGCTTCGGCCTGTTTCAGCAGGCGGTCGCAATGATCACGCAGGGCTTCGCCGCGCTCATAGATGACGATGCTCTCTTCCAGTTCGACGTCGCCACGCTCGAGGCGCCCGACAATGTGCTCCAATTCCTTTAGCGCCCGCTCGAACGCCATCTCTCTGATGTCGCCATGACGAGGGCCGGCTTTAGCGGGCTGTGCCTGCATGTTGTCGATGTCCTCCGTTACACTCACGCGTCCATAAGCGCTTTCACGTGCACGCCGACAGAGCGCGCCAATGCGGTCAAATCATAGCCACCTTCGAGCATGGACACGAGACGACCGCCAGACTGTTTAGCCGCGATCTCCACCAGTTTTTCGGTGGCCCAGGCGAAGTCCGCTTCCTTGAGCCGCAGGTTGGCGAGCGGGTCACTCTCGTGGGCATCAAAACCGGCCGAGATCAAAACCAGATCTGGCGAAAAGTGACGCAATTTGGGCAACACGCGACTGTTAAACGCATCACGGAACGGGCCACCATCATCGCCCGGCCGCAGCGGCGCGTTGACGATGTTGTCGCCCATGCCAGTTTCGCCGAGAGCCCCCGTCCCCGGATACAACGGCATCTGATGGGTCGAGGCAAAAAACAAATCCTTGTCAGCCCAGAAGATGTCTTGCGTGCCGTTGCCGTGGTGAACGTCGAAATCGACCACCGCGATGCGTTTGGCGCCATATTTCTGGCGGGCATAAAGACCTGCGACGGCAATGTTGGAAAAGATGCAAAAGCCCATGGCACGTTCGGCTTCGGCGTGGTGTCCGCACGGGCGAACCTGGCAGAACGCATTTTTGGCGCGTCCCGACACGACCTCATCGACGGCATGAAGGCCGGCACCGACTGCGCGCAGTGCTGCTTCCCAGGTCCCCGCCGACAATACCGTGTCCGGGTCGAGCCGCACAGCCTCTTCGCCGGGCTCAGGCCGCAGCTCTTTGATCCGGTCGATGTAGCGTTGCGGATGCGCCAGTGCGATCGCGGCCTCGGCATCGCCACGAAGCGGTGCATCGACTCGGCTCAGCCGATCAAAAATCGAGTGCGACAGTGCCATGTCAATGGCGCGCATGCGATCCGGTCGTTCGGGATGGCCAGGTCCCGTGTCATGATCGACAAAGCAGGGATGGGTGATCAACAGCGTGGACATGGCGGCGCGTCCCTTTGGCGTCCGAAGCGTGTCCACAACGCGTGCCACAATTGGCCGTGACATGAAAGTCCCGCGCGGGAACTGACGCCTGGCATGTGTGGACGAACGCAACGCTTCCCAAACGCGCCCTGAGTGTTACCATTGTCTGATTGATGAATTGCAGTTGCCGGACACTGGAGCCACGAGCTGGAGGAGACCAAATGCTGATCGCAATTGTGCAAATACCCCGAACCACCGCGAAACCGGGCAAGGACGCCTCGATTGCCGGTGCCAAAGCTTCAGCGCCGACCTACGTTGGTCTGAAAGGCTTGATCCGCAAGGACTACCTCAATGGTGACTCCAGCGGGGGTGGTGTCTATTTGTGGGAATCAAAAGAGGCGGCGGACGCATGGTTCACCGACAAGTGGTATGTCTGGATGGAAGATCGTTTCGGCGCGCGCCCGACCCTGACCTATTTCGATCATTACCTCACAGTTGACAACGCACGTGGCGAGGTCCGGGTTGACGGCCAGCCCATTGCTTTGCCGCTCAAAGCTGCTGAGTAGGCCTGCATAGGCTTGACGGCCGCGCCATCATGGACCTTTCATGCCCCACTTGATTGTAGAATACTCAGCCAATCTTGAGACAGTGGTCGACATTCCCGGCCTGCTTGCGGCGGTGCATAGAACTGCGCTCGAAACGGGCGTGTTTCCAATCGGTGGCCTGCGGACGCGGGCTGCCCGGCGGAGCTTGTATGCAGTGGCCGATAGCCACCCGGACAACGCTTTCATCCATGTCCAGGCTCGGATTGGGACGGGGCGCAGTCCAGAGGTCCGTCAAAAAGCCGCAGAGCACATCTTTGCAGCCGTCAAAGCTGTCACAGCGGATGCGTTTGCCAACCGCCCGCTGGGTCTGACGCTGGAGATCGTTGAGATTGACCCGGTGGGATCTCTTAAGCATAATAATCTGCACGCTCTCGTCGAGGCTCGAAAAAACCCTTGAACCGCCTTTCTATTGGGCCGAAATGCAACGACTTCCAACGATAATATCTGATCAGGATCAAAAGGATAACGAAAAAAACGCACTTTCGATCAAACCTGTCAAGAAAAAAGTGTACAAGCTTCTGTAAATGGGCTAATGACCCGTTTCCAGATGTCGCTTCTGTGTGGAGCAGAGGCATAGGTATACGGGTGTAGCTCAATTGGTAGAGCGTCGGTCTCCAAAACCGAAGGCTGGGGGTTCAAGCCCCTCCTCCCGTGCCATCAACTTCGCTGGAGCTGCTGATGCGCAGCGCGCGTGCTTGAAAGCAAAGGTCTTTCAGAGTACGAGCGCGGCACTGGCAGCTTTTGCGCGTTGGTATCGATGAGCGTGGCGGTGGCAGCCACATCGGGACGTAGACGCGGTGAGGTTCAACCGCGGCTATGCATGTCGGACTGAACCAGAGTTTGCAGCGGGACGTCCAATGGCCATGAACCCTTTGAAATTTGTCGACGAGGTCCGCCAAGAGGTCGCTAAAGTGACGTGGCCGACCACCAAAGAGGTTTGGATTACAACGCTGATGGTTCTGATTATGGTTACAATTACGTCGATTTTTTTCATGCTCGCCGATCAGGCCATCGGCTTTATTGTTAAGTCAGTCCTCGAATGGGGCCGATAGAACATGGTGCCTACGCGGCCCGCGTGACGCTTTGCCGATTGACTACCATCGATTGACTGCCCAATCGGTTCACGTGCCAAGAAAAGCAGGCATTTGCAGGCCTGCCCGACAATTTCAGCCTGAGCAAGGCTAGAGAGACTAGAGAGACGCGATGACAAAGCGCTGGTACATCGTCCACGCGTACTCGAACTTCGAAGGCAAAGTGTCCGAGGCGATTACCGCGCAGGCGAAGCGCCTCGGAATTTCGGACTTGTTTGAAGAAATCGTGGTGCCGACTGAGCGCGTGATCGAAATCCGCCGCGGACGCAAGTTTGAGACCGACCGCAAGTTGTTCCCCGGCTACGTGTTCGTCAAAATGCAAATGACGGATGCCGCGTTGGTGATGATCAAGAACACCGCAAAAGTGACGGGCTTTCTCGGTCAAGACAACAAGCCGCGGCCGATCAGCGACGCTGAAGCTGCGACCATGTTGAAGCGCGTCAAGGATGTGGTAAGCGAGGCGCCGCGTCCCACGGTCATGTTTGAAATCGGCGAAATGGTTCGCGTTTCAGCGGGTCCATTCGAAAGTCTGAATGGCAAAGTCGAAGAGGTCGACGACGAGCGCGCGCGTTTGAAGGTGGCTGTGTCAATTTTTGGTCGTGAGACGCCGGTCGAACTCGGTTTTGCCGAAGTACAGAAATTGACGCCGTAAGGTGTTGATCGGACTGCCGTTTAGGGGATGTCTCCGAGCCGGATAAAATTGCGGGAGGGCACGCCGCCCGTTGACCGCTAACCCGGAGGGGAATTCGCCCCTCCATTCTGACCCAGAAGGGGAAAGACATGGCGAAGAAAGTCGAAGGTTTCATCAACCTTCAAGTTCCGGCAGGGGCGGCCAATCCGTCGCCGCCGATCGGCCCTGCGCTCGGCCAGCGCGGCGTCAATATCATGGAATTCTGCAAGGCCTTCAATGCGAAGACCAAAGAAATGGAGCAGGGCGCGCCGATTCCGGTGAAGATCACGGTTTACTCAGACCGCTCTTTCACGTTTGAAATGCGCATGCCGCCAGCCACGTTCTTGATCAAAAAGGCCGCTGGTATGAAGCCGACCGGAAAGCCGGGTTCGGGCTCCAAGGAGCCGGGACGCGCGGTGGCAGGTAAAGTGACGATGGCACAGTTGAAAGACATCGCCAAGATCAAGATGAAAGACATGAACACAGACAATCTCGACCAAGCGGTCAAGACGTTGGCTGGTTCCGCCCGCTCAATGGGCCTGCAGGTGGTGGAGTAAACATTCCATGGCAACCCCAGAACAAATCAAAGCTGCCCGCACGGCCGGTGGCAAACGCAATCTCGCCGTTGGCGTTGGCATCGATCCGACTCAAGCTTACAGCGTCGACGACGCGGTCAAGCTGATCAAGTCGCGCGCTAAGGCCAAGTTCGATGAAACCATCGAAATCGCCATGAATCTTGGTGTCGATCCAAAGCATGCCGACCAGATGGTCCGTGGCGTGTGCAACCTGCCGAACGGCACCGGCCGCACGCTCAAGGTTGCGGTCTTCGCCCGTGGCGCTAAAGCTGAAGAAGCCAAGGCTGCAGGCGCTGACATCGTCGGCGCTGAAGACCTGGTCGAGATCGTGTCAAAGGGGACCATCGATTTCGACCGTTGTATCGCAACACCGGACATGATGGGCCTCGTTGGCCGCCTTGGGAAAGTCTTGGGCCCGCGCGGCCTGATGCCGAACCCACGCGTTGGCACGGTGACCATGGACGTCGCCGGTGCTGTCAAAGGCGCCAAAGGCGGCGCCGTTGAGTTCCGCGTCGAGAAGGCGGGTGTCGTGCATGCTGGTGTCGGCAAAGCAAGCTTCACCGAGGCAGCCCTCGTGCAAAACATCAAGGCTTTCGTCGACGCCGTAATCAAGTCGAAGCCGGCCGGGTCGAAGGGCAACTACCTGAAGAAGATTTC
>JAYSUN010000195.1:0-1933 GCA_043719045.1 Hyphomicrobiaceae bacterium
AAAAGCGCCCACCAAATACTGGCTCTCGACCCTGCCCGAAGACACACCCTTGGCAGCGCTCGTCGACATCACCAAGCTGCGCTGGCGCGTCGAAAGGGACTATGAGGAATTGAAGGGCGAGGTCGGTCTTGCCCATTTCGAGGGGCGAAGTTGGCGCGGCTTCCACCATCACGCGACGCTTTGCATCCCAAGGCGAATGCAAAGCATTCGTCCGGGCGGCTTATGGATTCCTGATCCGCGAAAGAGCGGCTTTTCCCCCCTCAGGAACCCTCTTCCGCAAAAAACCTCGCCTTTCCAACCATCCAGGAAGGCGAGGATCCCCCAATCCGGCCCGAGCGCCACGTCCCAAACTCGATCGCCACAGTGCGCAAGGCCATCACCGTCAAACTCGCGAAAACGCTGTCGCGCTGCCCGACTTGCCAGTGTACGGCACACAAGCCAAATCATCATCTTGTTTTATGACGCAGTAGAATTAGTATACCCCGACTCTGTCATTTTCCAGAAATAAAGCTTTACCGAATCAGAAAAGTGGATTCTTGTGCTTTCCATGATCCGCTCCGGCTTTCTCACTGAACAAGAACGCGACGAACTTTGTTCGCTGACCCGCTACGGGTTGGGCGAAGTTCGGGTGGGACGGCGCGCGAATGCGGTTGTCTTGCTGAACGACGGCATGAGCTGTGAGGCAGTCGCCAAGGTCTTGCTGGTCGACGACGACACCGTGCGCGCGTGGCAGTGTGTCTTTGCCGAGCATGGCATCGCCGGACTGAGGGTTTTCAATTACCAAGATAGCCAGAGCCATCTGACGAAGGTCGCGGAAGCCGAGTTGTTCGACTGGATCAAGGCGAGCCTGCCGCGTGAGCCACCCGGACGATTGGAGCCTGGATCGCCGAGAAGCATGGCGTTGAATACAGCAAGCCAGGACTTCTCGCACAGCTCACACCGGCTGAAGATCGAATATCGCAAGCCAGACATGGTTTCCAAGAAGCTTGATGCGGAGAAACAGAAGGCTTTCATTGAGTATTACGACACCTTGATGACCGGGCTTGGCAACGACGAGGCGGTGGTGGTCTTTGTCGACGCCGTTCATCCCACCCATCAGGCGCGCGTGGTGGGCTGCTGGATGCCCGAGGGCGAAAAGATCGCGGTGGCTCCCGTGCCGCAGGCGCGGACCACCGTAAACATTCATGGCGCCGTCAATCTTGAGACTGGCGCGACACAGATGCTGGAGGTTCCGGCCGCCAATGCGGAGAGCACCATAGCGCTGCTCAAGGCGATCCTCGTCGCATATCCCTTGATGATCATGATCCATGTGTTCCTCGACAATGCGCGGCTCACACCACGGCCCAAGCTTGTGCAGGAATGGCTGGCGCAGAACGGCAGCCGGAGCACATTAAATTTTTATTCCTACCTACAGCCCGCACCTCAATCCAACCCGCTGCGCCAGCGCCAGCGCGGCGAGTCGAGCGGCTGTGGGGTGCCATGGGACCAGCGTTGTCACCCACAACGCCTCATATGCCACATTCGGCGAATTCAAGGCCAGAATGCTGGGTTTCCTGATCGAGGAGGTTCCGAAAAACTGGGGGACCTTGCGTGATTCGGTCACAGATAATTTTCGCGTCATCAATCCGTCAGAATTTCGGATTCTGAATTAGGCTGAGTATAACTAGCCATTCCTCTATATTTCCCCGTGTCCCACATACTTGCAGTTTATCAGCATCTACCAGCCGACGTTTGTCTTACACGATTGACTGTTTCATGATAACCAATTAACGCAAACCTGCTGTTGGAGTTCGTTACTTTTGGCCAATTCAAATGAAAAACCAAAATCAACAGAGCCGTCAGTCGGTATGCCGATTGTTGACTCCTTGAAAACCAGAGGCCTGTATTGGGCAAGAGACAAACTCCGGTTTCAACCCTACCTTCTATACGGCAT
>JAYSUN010000196.1:0-1932 GCA_043719045.1 Hyphomicrobiaceae bacterium
GGCAACGGGTCCCGAGCATGTCTCCGTCGCCACAGGCCTCAACAATCTGGCGAACGTCATTAAGGCCAAAGGCGATCTCGCCGGGGCCGAGCCGCTGTATCGCCGGGCGCTTGCCATCGACGAGAAGGCGCTGGGGCCGGAGCATGCTGACGTCGCCCGTGACCTCAACAATCTGGCGCTCCTCATCAGCGACAAAGGCGATCTCGCCGGCAGCCTCGACTTGGCGCGGCGGGCGGCGAAGACGGGCCATCCAAGTCGCGGCAACTATCTATCAGCGCTGTTCGCGACAGCGACGGAGCGTCCGGCGATGACCACTGAAAGTTTCGAAGCAGTGCAGCAGACAGCGACTTCGGACGCAGGATCGGCTTTACGCAGCTTGGCGTTGCGAGGACTGGCAGGCACGGGTGAGTTGGCAAAACGGGTGCGGAACGAGCAGGATCTGGCGGGCGAGTTGGTCAAGCTAGATAGCGCCATTCTCACCGAAGTTTCGAAAGAGCCCGCGAAACGCGACAAAGCCAAGGAAGCGGCGATCCGTGCACGGACGGCTTTGGTGACTGCCGAACTGGTGAAGATCAGAGATGAACTCGGTCGCGCATTTCCCAACTATGCCGAATTGAGCCGTCCTTCGGCTTTGAGTTTTACCGATGCACAGCAACTCCTGACCGATGATGAAGCGCTTGTTGTGATTGACATTGCTGGCAAGGGACAAGGTGCTGACTATGTCTGGGCGCTGACGCGGAGCACCGCCGAATGGAAAGTGCTGGATACGCGACAGGGCGACATCGCTGACGGCCTTGCCCAGTTGCGCGTCGGCCTTGACTTGAGCCAGTCCGGTCGTGCGCCGATTGATCCTGTTCTGGCGCATGAACTCTATGGCAAGCTGCTCGGCCCCGTGGAAAACGATATTGTCGGCAAGGCGCATCTGATTTTCGTGTTGAACGGCGCGGTTTCGTCGCTACCGCTGCAGGTGCTGGTGAGCAAGCCGCCCACAGGCACGGATTTGCGCAGCGCCCACTGGCTGGTCCGCGATCATGCCATCACCGTGCTGCCCACGGTCTCCAGCCTGAAGCTGCTGCGCGGCCAGGCCAAACTCGCCAAGGCGCGTAAACCCTTTATCGGCTATGGCGATCCGGTGTTCGACCCGGCGAAAGAAAGTGAAGTTCGCGTGGCGGCCCAGGGTTATAGTAGCTTCTTCCGGGGCAGTTCGACTGACATCGAAGCTTTGAAAGCTGGCTTGCCGCGACTGCCCGGCACGGGCAAGGAGTTACGGGCTGTCGCCAAGAGCCTCGGCGTTGATGCAAGCGAAGTCATTTTGCGAGAGGCTGCAAATGAAGCGGCAGTCAAAAAGGCAAAGCTTGCCGATTACAACATCGTCTATTTCGCCACCCACGGGCTGGTGGCGGGCGAGGTGGACTTGATCGGCAAGGCCGGGGCGGAACCGGCGTTGGCGCTGACCATCCCGAAAAAAGCCACCGATCTCAACGACGGCTTGCTCACCGCCTCGGAAGTGGCCGGACTCAAACTTAATGCCGTTTGGGTGGTGATGAGTGCGTGCAACACTGCCGCCGAGGGCAAGCCGGGGGCGGGCGCACTTTCTGGTCTCGCCCGCGCCTTCTTCTATGCCGGGGCGCGTTCGCTGCTGGTCAGCCACTGGGTGGTTGACGACAACGCCACCGCCGAACTGATGAGCCGCACCTTCGCCAATGCCGCAGCACACCCCAAACGGCGGCAAGCGGAAGCGCTGCGCCAGGCCATGCTCTCCATTATGAACGATCCCGATAACCCGCACTGGGCCGACCCCGGCTATTGGGCAGCCTTCGTGCTGGTGGGCGAAGCGCGATAGGATTAGCGGGGGAGTGCACCACCCCCATGTTTGGAAATTCGGAAAATTCGGTGACAGTGCATTGTAGGAAATTCGGTGACAGTGCATTT
>JAYSUN010000197.1:0-5220 GCA_043719045.1 Hyphomicrobiaceae bacterium
GACCTCGTCGGATGTGCTCGACACCTGCTTGAACGTGCAGTTGACCCGCGCGGCCGACCTGCTGTTGGGGGGAATCGACCGGCTTCTGGCCGCCCTCAAATCCCGCGCCCACGAGCACAAGTCGACCATCACCATCGGCCGCAGCCACGGCATCCACGCCGAACCCACCACCTTCGGCATCAAGCTCGCCTACGCCTATGCAGAGTTTGCCCGTGGGCGCGATCGACTGGTTGCCGCCCGCAAGGAAATCGCGACCTGCGCCATTTCGGGGGCCATCGGCACCTATGCCAATATCGATCCGCGCGTCGAAGCTCACGTCGCGAAAAAACTGGGCCTCGCCGTTGAGCCCGTCTCAACTCAGATCATCCCGCGTGACCGGCACGCCATGTTCTTTGTCACGCTCGGCGTCATCGCTTCATCAATCGAGCGGTTGGCAACTGAAATCCGGCACCTGCAGCGCACGGAAGTCCTGGAGGCCGAAGAATTCTTTTCTCCAGGCCAGAAAGGCTCGTCGGCGATGCCGCACAAGCGCAATCCGGTGTTGACCGAAAACCTGACCGGCCTGGCGCGCATGGTCCGCGCCTTCGCGATGCCCGCCATGGAAAACGTGGCGCTCTGGCACGAGCGCGACATTTCGCACTCATCGGTCGAACGGATGATCGGGCCGGACGCAACCATCACCCTCGATTTCGCACTCCACCGGATGGCCGGCGTCATTGAAAAACTGCTGGTTTATCCAGCCAACATGAAAAAGAACCTGGACAAGCTTGGTGGCCTGCACAATTCGCAACGCGTGCTATTGGCGCTGACCCAGGCTGGCGTCTCGCGCGAGGACTCGTACGCGCTCGTGCAGCGCAATGCGATGAAGACCTGGGAACACGGCAAAGATTTCCTGGCTGAGTTGAAGGCCGACCGAGATGTGACAGCGAAACTAACGGCCAAGCAGTTGGAAGCCATGTTTGACGACGCCTACCACCTGAAACACGTCGCTACGATCTTCGCCCGCGTCTTTGGCTAGCCGCGCGGCACTATGGCTGGTCACCGAGACAAAAAAAGCGCCCTGGACCAATTGGGGCCAAGGCGCTTCTTGATACCTGTTTTATTTGGCCCCGCGCGATTACGTGTGGCAGCGCGCACCCAGATACTGATTGAGCAACTGGTTGTAGCGATCGGCGACGGCCTGAGTCGCTGGATCAACCTTGCCTGAACTGGCGCGCTGTACCTTCGCCTGTGCGCCGGACGCATCCATTTTGTTCAGTTCACCCCGAAGCGACTGGCAGCTTTGCCCAGCCGGCAGTGGCCGAGCTCCCGGATCGCTGCCAGGGGCGGCAGTTGTTTCACAACCGGCCAGAGCCAACGTCAATGTGATCGCCGCACCAACGGCTGTAATCTTCGACATCCTAGATTCCCTTTCGTCGCCGGCGCCTGATCCAAGGCGGCACCGGGGTCAACCAAAATCATCGGGCGATAAAACACACACTCGGCAGTACGTTGCAACCAACCAGACGAGGCACCTGCAGGTGTCGGCCTCGTGCCTTTAGTCGCGTTACAAAAAACTGTGTGTGGGCCCCAGTTGAGTCAATGGCCGTTCTCGAGTTATTGAGTCTTCGGCACGCTCGGCGCGGCAATCGTCACGCCGGAAGGTGCAGCACTTTTGGCCAGTGCAGCTTTAGCGGCAGCTGGTGGAGCTGTCGCGGTCGTTGCAGCCGATGCCACCGTTGTCGAAGATGCTGCCGGTGCCGCAGCCTGGGTCGAAGCCGGCAAACGCGGGCCGCACTTGGCCTGGAAATCGGCGTTCGCCTTGTTCAACTCGGCCTGCTTTGCGATCGCGGTCCGCTTGACCTGGACGTTGTCGCCCTTGCCAGCCGCGACCTTTTCGAGCCGTCCAATGGTCCCTTCCTTGCGGAGTCCTTCGATCTGGTTGTTCAGCGCAATGCACTCGTTACTCACGCGCGACTTTGGCGCGTCGGCATCTGACGCCGCGGGTGCAACCGAGGCGGTCGAGAATAGATTGCCACTGCCATCGCTGGCACAAGCGCCAAGCAGCAGAGCAGTTGCGAGCACAGGTACGAAACGTGCGATGCTGAGCATGTGAAATCCCCCGAAGGAAAGTGGGTTGAACGCAACCTCGGCAATCTGAATCAGCCGCAGGTAGTCAGAACTGGTAAGCCTGAGCTACCCCGCGGGAGCTTTGTTGAACAAGCGTCAGAAAAGACTTAACCCCAGGAAAGAGGCGCAGGACAGTTGGCCGATGGTCGAAGATCGCCACGGGTTGCAGTTCGGCAACACGCAGCCGATGGGCTGGTATCACCGCAGAACATGCGATCCGCACAAAGGCTAACGCGCTTTCAGGCGCCACATCACGTCGAAAGCGTTCTAGAACCGGCAGATGGGCATCCATGACAGCACATCGCAGCGCTTGTTTATCGACCACCCCCTGATGGCAGGGGGCGACATCGCTTGTTCCAGCGACCAGGCCAATTATCTCCGCAATGTCTTGCGCGCGCCGGATGGCGCCGGCATTCTGGTGTTCAACGGCCATGATGGCGAGTGGCGGGCCGCAATCCACTTGCAGGGCAAGCGTGGCGTCACCTTGCGGCTGCTATCCCGGGTCCGCGCGCAAGTCGCTGGCCCTGACCTCACCTACCTCTTTGCACCGCTGAAACGCGCGCGGCTTGATTACATGGTTCAGAAAGCGACTGAGATGGGTGTGTCCGGCTTATCGCCTGTGCTGACCCGCCATACCATCGCTGAGCGGGTCAATACCGAGCGCATGCGGGCCAACGCCATTGAGGCCGCCGAACAGTGTGGCGTGCTGTGGGTGCCCGTCGTTGATGCGCCCATCAAGCTCGAGACGGCGCTGGCCGCCTGGGACCCGAGCCGCCGTTTGATTTTCTGCGACGAAACGGCAAATTTCGCGGGCCCGATTGCGGCCTTGTCCCCGCTGTCGCGCGGTCCACTTGCAGTGCTCGTCGGCCCTGAAGGTGGCTTTTCGCCCGAAGAGCGCTCGCGGCTGTTGGCGCTGCCATTTGTGACGCCCATTTCGCTCGGGCCACGCATTATGCGAGCGGACACCGCGGCCGTCGCAGCACTGGCGCTGGTCAACGCCGTGCTTGGCGACTGGACGTCTCACTCTCAACCGAGGCCATGAATGCGCGTTCTATATCTCTACTGTCACCCGCTTGCCGATAGTTTTCACGGCGGTATCAAGTCAGCCGCCATCGCGGCCCTCCGCTCGGCCGGTCATGAGGTCGATCTGTGCGATCTCTATGCCGAGGGTTTCGACGCCGTTCTGTCGGCCGACATGCGCCGCGACTATCACGACGTCAGCCGCAATCAACGCGGGATTGAAACCCATGTCGTGCGCCTGCAGTGGGCCGAAGCTCTGGTGGTGCAATTCCCAACCTGGTCGTTTGGCATGCCCGCCATGTTGAAGGGCTACCTGGACCGCTTGATCTTGCCGGGCGTCGCATTTGACATTTCCGATCCCGCAGACGTGAAGCCTTTGCTCGGTCACATCAGGCTGATCCACGGCATCGTCACGTACGGGCAACCTCGCTATGTCGCCTGGTACATGGGCGATCCCCCACGCAAAGCGGTGACACGGTATCTGCCCTGGTTCACAGGCCGCAAAGCCACAGCGAAATATCACGCGATCTATCATATGAACGTCGCCACAGCCGACCAACGCGACCGTTTTATTCAGCAGGTGAGCCGCGCCATGTCTCACTTGGGATAAGGTCGCAACTCGGATAGGGTCGCGGCCTCGCTCACTGGTGTTCAAACGCCGTCCTTGGCTTTGACCAATTTGGCCAAGTCGGCCATCACTTTGGCCTGCTTCCATGTCGCATCGTCCTGCATCTTGCCGTCGATCATGACAGCCCCGGTGCCATCGGGCATGGCCGCCAGGATCCGCTCAGCGAACGCTGCTTCCGCTGGATCCGGCGAGAACACGCGTTTGGCGATTTCAATTTGCGTCGGGTGCAACGACCACGCGCCGACGCAGCCCATCAGGAACGCATTGCGAAACTGCGCCTCACACGCGGGCAGATCAGAGAAATCACCGAACGGGCCATAGAATGGTTTGAGGCCGTACGCGACGCACGCATCGACCATCTTGGCAAAGGTGTAGTGCCAGAGATCCTGTTGTGCGAATGGGCGGGGCGCTTTCGGGTCGGTCCCCGGATCTGCGAGCACTCCATATTGTGGATGCCCGCCGCCGACCCGGGTCGTCTTCATGCCACGCGACGCTGCGAGATCAGCCGGTCCCAAACTCATGCCATGCATGCGTGGACTTGCGGCCGCGATGGCATCGACATTTTTGACGCCTTCCGCCGTTTCAAGAATGGCATGGATCAGGATCGGTTTGGTGATTTTGTGCCGGGCTTCGAGTTGCGCCAACAGCTGGTCAAGATAGTGGATATCCCATGGTCCTTCGACCTTTGGCAACATGATGACATCGAGTTTATGGCCGATCGCCGGCACAATCTCGAGAATATCATCAAGCACCCACGGCGAGTTCAAGCAATTGATCCGCGTCCAAAGTCCGGTCCCGCCGAAACTGTTCTCCTGTGCCATCTTGATGAAGCCCTGGCGGGCGTTCGCCTTCTGATCAGCTGGGATGGCGTCCTCCAGATTGCCGAGGACAACGTCGACCTGTTTGATGAGTTCAGGCACCTTCGCGCGCATCTTGTCGACATGTGGCGGCACAAAATGGATCATCCGCTCAAGTTGCACCGGCAGTTGCCGCAACGGCAGCGGAGCACCGGCTGCAAGCGCTGCGTAAAACTTGTGCGGCGGGCGAGTCACGGTCATCGGTCAACCTCAAGCTCTTCAAGCCCGTTCGATGCCAGAAAACTGCGGCTGATACAGGGGGGCAGATTGCCGCCGACGACGACGCAGCAGGCGCGGCAGTAATTCGGACGATGACGACTTCGCCGCCAGCATGCGCTATTGGTCGAGCCTGTGTCGCATCTCGAGATTGGCCTCAGACATTGGGGCTAGACGTGACGTCGCCGATCAACCTTACACTCAAGGACTGCCATGTTCACTGGCGCCCA
Source organism: Hyphomicrobiaceae bacterium (assembly GCA_043719045.1). GTDB lineage: Bacteria > Pseudomonadota > Alphaproteobacteria > Rhizobiales > Hyphomicrobiaceae > JABFRJ01. The sequence continues at coordinate 5,061 of JAYSUN010000197.1, forward strand.
CATTGCACAAGCCACCGCGCTGTTGGCGCAGATGCGCGCCGCCGATCAAATGATCGTAACGGCCGAAAGTTGCACCGGCGGCTTGATCGCGGGCGTTCTCACGGAAATCGCTGGCGCATCGGATGTTGTCGAGCGTGGCTACGTCACCTACTGGATCGCC
>JAYSUN010000198.1:0-5216 GCA_043719045.1 Hyphomicrobiaceae bacterium
CGTATCCCCCGACATGTGGCGATCATCATGGATGGCAATGGCCGTTGGGCTGAAGCGCGCGGACTGCCTCGAGTGGCTGGACATCAGGCCGGTGGCGAGGCGGTCAGGCGGACGGTGCGTGCGGCTGGTGAATTGGGAATTGAATATCTGACCATCTATTCCTTCTCGACCGAGAACTGGTCGCGGCCGCCGACGGAAGTGTTTTTCCTGATGGGACTGCTCCGGCGTTACATCCAGCAGGATCTAGCCGAACTGCATAAGAACGGGATCCGAATTCGGATGATCGGTGAGCGGGATCGCGTTGATCCCAGCCTGCTGGCATTGATTGACGATGCAGTCACGACGACCGCGGCCAATACAGCACTCAATCTCAACATTTGCTTCAACTATGGCTCGCGGATCGAGATCACCAAGGCGGCCCGTAGATTGGCCGAGGAGGTGACGGCCGGTCGGCTGACGCCGGATCAGATAACGCCGGAGGTGTTTGATCGGGCGGTCGATACCGCTGGCATTCCAGATCCAGATCTGTTGATCCGCACGAGCGGGGAGATGCGATTGTCGAATTTTCTACTTTGGCAGTTAGCATACGCGGAATTTGTTTTTTTGGATGCCTATTGGCCCGACTTCAACAAGGATATGTTGGAGCAGGCGATCGGTCAGTATCGGTTGCGTTCGCGCCGCTTTGGTGGACTAGCCGTGCGGGCCAGCGGTTAAACCAAACGAGGAGTCGGCATGGCCGATCCGCTAGAGCCTGCACGGCAACCTGCCAACTCCGATCCAGCGCCCGCAAAGATCTCGCGGGTGGGCAGGGATCTGTGGCCGCGGGTGGTGTCGGGCATGATGTTGGCCGTGGCGGCGGTTGGTCTGACGGTCGCGGGGCCGATGCCGTTTGCCGGAATGTTGCTGGCCATTGGTGCGATCCTGGCGTGGGAATGGGGCCGGATCGTGCGGGGCTCCGATTTTGACGTGACGATGGCCGCGCATGTGGGATCCGTGGTGGCGGCGGTGGCGCTGATCTCGATGGACCTGCTGGTGCCAGCCTTGCTGGCGCTGGCGATCGGCGCGATTCTTGTGACTCTCCTTGCGATTGGCAAGAACCCTGCGCTGTCTGCCGTCGGGGTGCCCTACGCGGGGCTCCCGGCAGTGGCTTTGATCTGGTTGCGCGCGGATGAACCGTCCGGATTGAGCGCGGTTCTGTTTGTCATGGCGGCTGTCGTGATAACCGATGTCGCGGCTTACTTCGCGGGACGGTTGATTGGCGGTCCGAAAATTTGGCCGCGAATATCGCCCAACAAGACATGGGCGGGCTTGATCGGCGCAATCGTCGCGAGTGCTGCTTTTGGAGCTGTGTTTGCCAGGTCGTTGCCAACTGCACAGCCAGCGAAATTGGCGGCATTAGCGGCTGTTCTTGCTGTGGTGGCTCAGGTCGGTGATTTCGCTGAAAGTGCGCTTAAACGGCGGTTTGGTGCAAAGGACGCTTCTAACATCATCCCCGGGCATGGTGGCTTCATGGATCGTGTCGATGGGTTGGTCACAGCCGCGGTGTTTGCGGCGTTGTATGGCGCCTTTATCAATATCCATGCGCCCGCAAGAGCATTGCTGCAATGACACCGACCCGACCGAAGGCGGCGTGGCAGGCCGATACCACTGCCGCCCCGATGCGTGTGACGGTTCTCGGTGCGACTGGCTCAATCGGCACGTCCACTCTGGACCTCGTTGGTCGCTATCCCAGCCGGTTCACCGTCGAGGCCGTCACTGCGCATCGCAATGTCGATGCATTGGCGGCTTTGGCGGTGGCGCACAGGGCTAAACTTGCGGTGATTGGTGATGATGCCCGTTTCGGTGCTTTGAAGTCGGCGCTCTCGGGGTCCGGCATCAGGATTGCTGCTGGGGCCGCAGGATTGATCGAGGCGGCGAGCCGATCTGCTGATTGTGTTGTCGGAGCAATTGTCGGGACGGCTGGTCTTGAGCCAACACTTGCAGCTGTTGCACAGGGGCGTCGAGTTGCACTCGCCAACAAGGAATGTCTGGTTTCTGCCGGGCATTTGTTTATGACGGCGGTGCGCCAACATGGCACCGAATTGTTGCCGGTCGATAGTGAACATGCCGGTGTGTTCCAGGCTCTTGCAGGACATGACCGGAGCGGCATTTGCCGGATCGTCATCACCGCGTCGGGTGGGCCATTTCGCACCTGGAGTGCCGAGCAAATCGATGACGCAACTGTTGAGCAGGCTTTGAAGCATCCAAACTGGTCCATGGGCCGAAAGATCAGCATTGATAGTGCAACCTTGATGAACAAAGGCCTTGAATTGATTGAGGCGTGTCACTTGTTTGGCTTGCCAGCCGATCAACTCGGCGTCGTCGTCCATCCGCAATCGATCGTGCATGCTTTGGTTGAGTACATTGACGGGTCGGTTGTTGCGCAGTTGGCCAATCCAGATATGCGCTCGCCGATCGCGCTGGCGTTGGCTTGGCCACGTCGAATGCCTTCGCCGACGCCGCCGCTGGATCTGGCGAAGCTCGCGACATTGACGTTCGAAGTGACCGATGAGGTCCGATTTCCCGCCTTGCGTATTGCTTGGGCCGCGCTCCGTCGCGGGGGTGGCGCTACGGCGGTCTTGAATGCGGCCAACGAGGTGGCTGTCGAAGCCTTTCTGGTGCGGCAGATCAGATTCCCTCAAATCGCCCAAGTGGTAGAAGATACTCTCAGCAAGATTGATGCAGAGGCCGGCGGGTTGGACGCACCTGGAACACTTGATGCTGTCTTGGCTCTAGATAAGGCTGCGCGGCAGAGTGCACGACAACACGTTGCGTCTCTGGTATAACATCAGCTGACACAAAGCGACACTGAACCTGTGCCGCCGGGGCCACCCCGCCGGATCGGAGCTTCCGCCACATGCCGATGTTTGGCTCTTTTCTGATGACGGTCATGGCTTTCATCTTCGTCTTGACGATTGTGGTGGTGATCCACGAGTTGGGACACTATCTCGTGGCCCGCTTTTTTGGCGTACAAGTCACAGCTTTCTCGATCGGTTTCGGTCCGGAGCTGTATCATCGCTATGACCGCAACGGCACGCGTTGGCGTATCGCTGCCATCCCGATGGGTGGCTACGTCAAATGGGTGGACGATGAAAACGGTGCTAGTATGCCAGACCGGGACGCGATCGCAAATATGACTCCAGAACAACGTGCTGGCTCATTCCACGCGAAGCCAGTCTGGCAACGTGCGGCTGTCGTTGCTGCCGGCCCATTTGCCAATTTTCTGTTGGCCGTGGTCTTGTATGGAGGCATCTTTTGGTTGGTCGGCGAGCGCTCGACGGTTCCACGGGTCGACAAAGTCGTTCCGGCGAGTGCTGCTGAGGCGAGCGGCTTCCAACCCGGTGATTTGATCCGCACTGTCAACGGGACCGCGATTGCGAGTTTTGACGATCTGCGACGCATGACGGCGATGAGTGCTGGCGCTGAACTACGCTTTGAGGTTGAGCGCGGAACCTCGAAAGTGCTGTTGACCGCGACACCTCGGATGTCTGAAGTTTCTGACGGGCTCGGCGGCAAGATGCGCATTGGCATGCTTGGATTGTCAGGGTCGGCCCTGCCCACGGACACGCAGCAAAAAAGCTACAACGTCGTCGAAGCGCTGGGGCGCGGTGTGTTGGAGTGCACGCGTGTTGCGGGAGAAACCATTAAATACCTTGGCCGCGTGCTGACCGCACGGGAGTCCGGTGACCAGATCGGTGGTCCCGGCTTGATTGCAGCAGCGTCTGGCAAAATGGCGAGTTTGGGCTGGCTGCCCCTGATGATGTTTGTCGCGTTTATTTCGGTGAGTGTCGGATTGGCGAATTTGTTTCCAATCCCTATCCTCGATGGCGGGCACCTCGTCATGTACGCCATCGAAGCCGCTCGCGGGCACCCTTTGGGCGAAAAAACACAGGACTACGCCTTTAGGTTCGGGTTTGCGATTCTGCTGTGTCTGTTCGTTTTTGCGATCAAGAACGACCTCACGCGGCTCTTCAGCTGACAGGTCGCATGCGGGGCAAAACGGGGTTCAGTCTGGCCTTCTTGCTGACTGAATTGATCGCGCTCAAGCGGCGGATTGGCGGTCGCCATTCGAGGACTCGTGCTTGCAGCGGTTTAATGCTTTCCAATCAGCGGGATAGTGAACGGCTTGGGGCTGCGAGGCGGAGCGATATCGGTGGCCTGATCGAGGCCTACCGAAAGATGTTCAATTTGTCCCCAACGGTTCGTCGATTTGCCCCTAGTGAAGCATCTTTGCCACTTCCCGAACTGTTGTTGAATCGTTAATGCTGACGCAGGCGTATTTCGTCTGAGCTGAAGCCACAGAGATTTGTGGCCGAAAGTTCGGGGAGAACAAGTCGAACAGTTGTGGTTTTTGGTTTCACCGAGAATCATGCCAGAAGTCGAATATGCCTCGAGTACAGGTTCCCGTTGTCGCCGTTGCGGGGCACTGTTTAGTTTTGGGGGATCGGCGAACCTAGAAGGCAAACGCTGCTCATGCGTATGGTCCGATTGGTAAGGTTCAGGGGACGTCGAGCTATGCGCTTGGCACTTATGGCATTTATGCCGCTGGTGCTGACTGCTGTGCTCGCTGATGGTGCCTCATTGATTGCCACGCCAGCGTTGGCGCAGGCCAGCGTGATCCGTGAGATCAATGTGGCCGGTAACCGCCGCGTCGAACCGGAGACCGTGCGGTCGTACTTAAAATTCGCGGCGGGCGATGCCTACGATGCCGGTAAGGTCGATGCATCGATCCGAGCCCTATTTGGTACCGGCCTGTTCGCTGACGTCAATATCGCGCGCACTGCAACTGGGGTTTTGATCACGGTTCGGGAAAACCCGGTGATCAACACGGTTGCGTTTGAAGGCAATAGCGAAATTGACAAGGCAACGCTTGAGACCGAGGTGCAGCTGAAGCCGCGCGCCATCTACACCCGCTCGAAGGTTCAGGCGGACATCCAGCGCATTCTCGACGTTTATCGCCGCCAGGGACGCTTTGCTGCCAGAGTCGAGCCGAAGCTGATCGAGATCGACAACAACCGCGTCAACGTGGTGTTCGAGATTACTGAAGGTGCCAAGACGACGGTGAAGAGCATTTCCTTCACTGGGAATAGGAACTTCACCGACGGGCAGTTGCGTGACATCATCACCACCACCCAGTCCGGTCTGTTTGATTTCATCAAGGGCACTAACATTTACGA
>JAYSUN010000199.1:0-15723 GCA_043719045.1 Hyphomicrobiaceae bacterium
ACCACGTCCGCGCCCTAATCAAAGACATGGCGAAGAATAAAGCGATTATCGTGTCGACGCACATTCTCGAAGAAGTGGACGCAGTTTGCACGCGCGCTATTGTCATTAACAAAGGCCGCATCGTCGCTGATGGTAACGCCGCCGAACTCATGCAACGAGCGCCGGGTGCCAAAACCCTGGACGATGTTTTTCGTCACATCACCACTTCAGACACGGCCAATGTCCATGTATAATACTCTACGGTCATCTCTCCAGATTGCGCTGATTATCGCGAAACGCGAATTGTCAGGCTATTTCGCAACCCCGTTGGCGACAGTGTTTCTGATTATTTTCGTGGCCTTGACTGGTGCGTTCGCGTTCTACGTCGGTAACTTCTTCGAACGCGGCCAGGCCGATTTGGTTAGTTTTTTTTCTTATCACCCTTGGCTTTATTTACTACTTGTGCCGGCTATTGCCATGCGGCTGTGGGCCGAAGAGCGTAAAACTGGAACTATTGAATTGCTGATGACCCTGCCAATCTCGCCTTGGGAAGCGGTCCTGGGCAAATTCTTAGCCGCTTGGGCATTTATCGGTGTGGCGTTAATGCTGACGTTTCCGATTTGGATCACAGTCAATGTTCTGGGGTCACCGGACAACGGCATCATTCTGGCAAGCTATCTTGGCAGCTTGCTGACTGCTGGCGCATTTCTCGCCATCGGATCTTGCATCTCGGCTCTGACCAAAAACCAGGTGATAGCTTTCATTGTCTCGTCCCTGATTTGCTTCCTGCTGCTGATGAGCGGCTATGAGCTCGTCCTCAACGCCTTCCGCAGCTGGGCACCACAAATGGTAGTCAGCGCTATCCAGAGCCTGAGTTTTCTCACCCACTATGAAGACTTCACCAAAGGCATCATCAGCCTTCCTGCCATCGTCTTCTACCTGTCGCTGATCGGCTTTGCATTGTTTGCCAACAAGATCATCATTGATCAGAAGAAAGCTGCCTGATCATGCATCCGTATGTTGCCAATACGCTGGGTACTGCCCGCAACTATCTCGATCGTGCAACGCGCCGGGTCGAGACGATTGATCGCAGACAACTCGCTTGGGGCGGGCTGGCCCTCGCCGCGCTGACGTTCCTGGCTGTCAACTTGATCGGCTCGCACGCACTACGCTCGTGGAAATCCGACTTGACCAAGGATGGCCTGTTTACGATTTCCGATGGCACCCGATGGGCATTGAAGGCCATCGACGAGCCGATCGATCTCCGCGTCTACTTTTCCAAGAAACTTGGCGATGCCGCCCCTGTCTATGCCAAGAACTTTGAACGCGTCCGCACACTTCTAGAACAATACCGTACGCTGTCTGGCAATAAACTACGTGTCGCCTACCTGGATCCCGAAGCTTTCTCCGACGCCGAGGATCGCGCGGTTGCAGCCGGGATCAAGGGCATCCGTATGAACCAGGATGGCGATCTCGGTTACTTCGGTTTAGCCGGCACCAATTCGACTGACAACGAAGCCAATATCCCCCTCCTCTCGCCCGAGCGTGAACGCTTCATCGAGTACGACGTAACTAAGCTGGTGTATTCGCTTGCCAACCCTAAAAAACGAATTATCGGCCTACTGTCATCGATCCCACTCGAAGGCGGCATGGACCCGGCAATGGGAATGCGCGGCCGTCCGTTGCCACCGCAGATGATTCTGGAGCAGATCCGCGAAGTCTTTGATATCCGCACCATCGACAAAGACTTCAAGGAAATTCCCAAAGACATCGATGTTCTGATGCTTGTCCAGCCGGATGGACTGACACCGGTTCAGGTCTACGCCATCGACCAGTTTGGTTTACGCGGCGGCAAGATCCTGGCCTTCCTTGACCCGGTTGCTGAAACCAATCGACCGGCAAACCCAATGATGATGGGCATGCCGCCCGGACCGCCAAAGTTCGGTGATTTTGACACGGTGCTGAAAGCCTGGGGCATTGCGTTCGATCAAACAAAAGTCGTTGGCGACATCAGTCACGCCCGTCGCGTGCAGTTGGGCGGTGGCGGCCCGCGCGGTGGTTCGGTCACGGAATACGTGGCTTGGCTGGCGCTTGACAAACGCAATCTCGACCAAAAGGATGTGTTGTCCGCCAGCATCGAGAAGGTCAATTTTGCATCGTCCGGATTTGTCGCCAGAAGTGATGGCGCAACCACCATTTTCAGCCCGATTCTGCAAACTAGCGATCGCGCAATGGTGATCGATGGCGATAAGGTCGGCATGGCCCCCGACCCCGTGGGCCTACTGCGCGCGTACAAACCGGGTGGTAAGATTCTGACCTTAGCTGCGCGCGTCAGTGGCGACATCAAATCGGCCTATCCTGACGGCGCACCAAAAACACCAAAATCAGCCGCAGCGGCAGATGAGATCAAACCTGATCTGACCAAGCCCGATGCGCCCATGATCGAGGAAAAGCCTGCCACTGCAGCTGCGGCCACCACTCCCGTCACTGTCGTTCCGCATCTCGCCACTGGCAAGATCAACGCTGTCATCATTGCCGACAGCGACCTGCTCAATGATCAGTTCTGGGTCGATGTGCGCGACTTCATGGGCCAGCAGATGGCCGTGCCTTATGCACATAACGCGGCATTCGTGTTGGGAGCGCTAGAAAATCTATCCGGTTCGGAAGCACTGCTATCATTGCGTGGGCGCGGCGTCACAGACCGGCCATTTGAACTGGTCAACGACATCCGCCGCTCGTCAGAACAGCGCTACCGCGAGAAGGAACAAGCGCTGACGGCCAAGCTCAAGGATGTTCAGGAGCAGTTGCAAAAGGTTGAACGCGCCAGCGATGGCGACAGCGTTCTGTTGACCGACAAGGACCGTCAAGCTGTCGAAAAGTTCCGCAGCGAACTGCTTTCGACGCGGCGCGACTTACGAGAAGTGAAACTCTCCCTCCGTCAAGATATTGACCGGCTTGATGGCTGGTTGAAGTTCTTCAATATTGTATTTGTCCCGCTGTTGATTGGCCTCGGCGGCCTCGGGTACACGGCGTGGCGCAGGCAGAAAGCGTCGACTTCAGTCGGGTAGGGACTATGGCATGATCCGCACTGGCATTGTCGCGTAACCATGGACAAAACTCGATGCCACACGTGTCGGCTCGCCGACTAGCTCGACGTTGGGATAGCGCTTCAGCAATTCCTCCCAGAGAATTTTCAACTGCAACTCCGCTAATCGATTGCCCATGCAGCGGTGAATACCAAAACCAAATGAAAGGTGACGGCGCGCTTCTGGCCGATCTATCTGGAAACGATCCGGGTCATTGAAGACCTCTGAATCGCGATTGCCTGAGATGTACCACATCGCGACCTTGTCACCTTCGCGGATGGTTCGGCCGTGCATCTCGACGTCGCGCAAAGCCCGCCGCGACATGTAGGCGAGTGGTGTCTGATACCGAATGATCTCAGCCACCATGTTGGGGATCAGCCTAGGATCTTTACGCAGTTTCGCATATTCACCGGGATTCTTGTTCAAGAAAAAGAGGCCACCTGAAATCGAGTTTCGGGTGGTGTCGTTGCCTCCGACGATCAACAAGATGATGTTGCCGAGCAACTCTCGCGGTGGCATGGAACGTGTGGCTGGATTCTGTGCCAGCATGGAAATGAAATCAAATCCACGAGGCCCCTCGGCTCGTTGACTCCATAGCCTCTGGAAATACGCAAGGCATTCCATCAGTTCATCATCGCGCTTCTTCCAGGCCTCCTTGTTTCGTCGCTCGGTAGGCAGATTGGTCGCGAGGTCCGACCAGTAGGTTAGCAAACGCCGCTCCTCGAATGGCACAGCGAACAATGTCGCGAGCATCTGGGTAGTTAGTTCAATCGCGACACGGTCAACCCAGTCAAACGTTTCGCCAATCGGCAAGTCTTCCAGAATCGCAATTGCGCGTTGCCGGATCAGAACTTCAAACGCGGCTAAGTTTTGCGGTGCCATCACGCCGTTGACCGCCTTACGTTGCTCCGTATGCTTGGGCTGATCCATGCTGATAAAGCTGCTGATTCGGCGCGCCGGATCGGGATGGGCATTGACCAACGTAATCGCGGGATCAGACGAAAAAGACTTGTGGTCGGTGTCGATGGCCAAAATGTCATGATATCGGGTCACCGACCAGAACGGCCCGAAAGTACTGTCTGGACAATAGTGCAGCGGCGCCTCCTTGCGCATCAGCGCGAATAGTGGCCAGATGCTTCCGTTCTGAAATCGATGCGCCTCACTCATATCGAGCCCGGTGAGCGGGGTTGGATCAAGTTTGCCTGTGCTTGACATGGTTAGGCTCCGAAGCTTGCTCGGCGGAGTACGCCGCAACACTTACCCTTTTGCGGCCGCACGTCCAGCAGCACGGCCCGAGAAGATGCAGGCACCAAGGAACGTCCTTTCAAGCGAAGCATAGCCGTGCTGGCCGCCGCCGCCGAAACCAGCGACTTCGCCCGCGGCGTAGAGACCAGGAATTGCGACGCCATCCTGTCCGAGAACACGCGTTGCGAGGTCGGTTTGAACGCCACCGAGCGTTTTCCGAGTCAGAATGTTAAGCCGGACGGCGATCAGCGGGCCGTGTTCTAGATCCAAGAGCATATGCGGCCGCGCCGAACGCACGTGTCGATCGCCACGATAGGTGCGGGCCGCCCGGATGGCGATCACCTGCGCATCCTTGCCAAAGTCATGGTCGATCATCCGATCGCGAGCTTGGATATCGCGCTCAAGCTGGGCTGCGTCGAGGACCGGAGATCCGCCCGTCAGCGCATTCATCCACAGCACCAGTTTGCCAATATCTTGCTCAACGATAAAATCTTCGCCTTTGTCCGTGAACGCCTGTACGGGTCCGGGAATGCCTTTGGTGGCGCGCTGAATAACTTGGCGCCAACTCTTGTTGGTGAGATCTGGGTTTTGTTCAGAACCGGACAACGCGAACTCTTTGGCGATAATCGTATTGTTCAAGATGAACCAAGAATAATCATAGCCCGTCTGCATGATGTGGCGAAGCGTCCCGAGGGTATCGAAACCCGGAAAATACGGCGGCGGAAACCGGCGGCCGGTCGCATCGATCCAATACGATGAGGGTTCGGCCAAAATGCGGATGCCGTGACCGGGCCAGATCGGAGACCAGTTCTTGATGCCTTTGGTGTAGTGCCACATGCGATCGCGGTTAATGATGGTGCCGCCTGCCGCTTCCGCAATCGCCAGCATGCGACCATCAAAATGCGCTGGCACGCCGGTGAGCATGCGTTTGGGTGAGCCGCCGAGGGTCCGCGGCCAGTTTGCACGGACGAGATCGTGGTAGCCGCCGATACCGCCAGACGTGACAATGATGCTTTCCGCTCGCAATTCAAATGCACCTGACACCACACGTGAACTCGGCGCCCCCGTGTGGTACGGTGCTGGCCTCAAGCGTGTCACCGGCAACACCGACAATCGTCGCCCCGTCTTTGATCAGTGCATTCACCCGATGGCGAAACTTGAGGGTGATCAGGCCGCGTTTTTGAGCTTCCCGCGCGCATTTGATGAATGGCTCGACGACGTCCGGCCCCGTGCCCCAGGTGATTTGAAAGCGCGGTACCGAATTGCCGTGACCGACGGCCATGTTGCCGCCGCGCTCGGCCCAGCCCACGACTGGAAACCAGCGCATGCCGCGGTCGTGGAGCCAGTGACGTTTTTCGCCGGCCGCGAAATTCACGTAGGCCTCAGCCCATTGGCGTGGCCAGTGATCTTCCTCGAGGTCAAACCGTGCGGTGCCCATCCAGTCCTGCAGCGCAAGATCTCGGCTATCGCGAATGCCCATGCGCCGTTGCTCAGGACTGTTGACAAAGAACAACCCGCCGAATGACTAGAAGGCTTGGCCACCCAATTTAGGTTCAGGCTCTTGATCAAGGATGATGACCTATTTGTTGAAATCTGCCAGGTCACAGGCAGCAACAAGCCCCGTTAGTCCTGCGCCAATGTCGATGCTGTCGGCTTGGTTGGCCACGGAGCGCTCTTCCAATTGAAACAATTGCAAAAAGGTTAGTTTGAACCGACCGTGATCGCAAGGCGCACGCCGTATCAATGGCGTGCGCTGCACAGCGAACTGAAAAGCGACCACCAGGGTTAGAGAGCAAGGCCCGTCATCCAGACGGTTTCTGGATAAATCCAGAGCGCCGCTGCCGACAGGGCGATACCGTAGGGAATATCACCGCGGGGTTGATAAAGGCGTGCGATCCAGCCTTCTTTGGCCATCGTCAAGGGCAACGGCAAAGACCGAAACAGCAGTAATCCAACAGCCAGCATCCCGCCGCAAACGGCAGCCAAAAGAACGTATGCCAACAATTGATCCATGCCAACCCAAAGCGCAATGGCGGCCAGCAGTTTGGCATCGCCGCCACCCATCAAGCGGGCAAAAAACATGGCAACAGTCACCGTCAGCACAATGCCGCCTGCCGCGAGATGGCCACCAAACTGGCTCCAGCTCATCCCAGCAAAGGGCGCGAGACAGAAGAACGTCGCAATCAAGAACAGGGAGATTCGATTCGGGATTGTCATGGACACAAGGTCCATCGACGCGGCGAAGATGACCGCGGCAGGGAAGAGTGTGAAGATGGCCAACTCGTACACGATGCCCGCACCCCAAATCAGAAAGCGCCGCGAAATCCGGCGCAATTCGAATGTTATGCTATGGGTGTAAACTGTCTCTTAATGAGACATGCTTTTGCGGCGGGAGAAGCGGTCTCCTGCCGACGCCGACATTGGTGAGAGTTTGCCGAAGCCCCAGTTCCGCCTCGCCGTTCAATGCTCAAAACACAAAAAACCGGACAGGCGGTTCGCGCCGGTCCGGTTTTTCGTGAGGCGCGTCAGACACAAAGGTCTAGCGTCCTCTACTCCCCCCAAGAGACCGTTCACTCCGCAGCGGATACCGCGCTGAAGTTACAGGCAATCTTGGTCTGATCACCAACTCGGCCCCCCGACCGGTGGAGATCATGTATAAGTGGTTACAACATCATGTATAAGAGAAGCGAGTCCAACCTTAGTTGCATGCGCTGATCTGATGACTTGCTGTTCGTGAAATTCTTTCAACTGACGATCTTCTGATCAGCACTTGCCCAGGCCAATACTGATCTTGGTCACATCGACTCCCGTCGGCGCGATCTCGATGGCTTGTTTGCAGGCGGAATGGTTCAAATGCATTTCGGCCGAAAAAGTGGGGCCTTTGATCGACAGTAAGAAGCCGGTATCGGTCACCTTGCCGGTAATCAAGCCATTGGCCGAGTAGGTTTTTTCCTCCCACGTCCCCGTGATCACTTCACCGGCAACCGTGAGTTCCGCCGAGGCTGAAATTGCATATCCGGGGCTCGCGCAGCGCAAGTTCTGGCGCACATCGGCGGCCGCGTTCTTGTAGGTTGCAACGCATTTCAATTGCTCGGTACTGCCATTTGACCAAGTGACCATCCCGACGCCCGACCAATACCCCGTAAATTCGCCTGTTTTCAAAGACTTAATGTCTTGCGCCGCGACGGCTGAAGCTGTTGCGATTGCGCAAGCTGCCAGCCAGCGACCCGTCCTGATGGCCCAGTAACCCATTGCAAGTCCCTCACCCGCCTGGGCGGTTGATACAGCTGATTGATTCTGGACGAAGTTTGTTCAATTCACAAAGAAAAAATCAGCTTTGAATGACAAAGAATGAGTGGTGTACTCGACGGTTGCCTCCGCGCATGCTTTCTGCCGATCGATGATCCGTGGGGGCTAAGGTCTTATGGCGCAACTGCAACAGTCCGACGGGTTTGGCCGGAGATTGGCTGCCGCTCAGAACTTGGTCGAGGCCCACTTGGCTACGATTCTGTCGAGCCCGGCCGCTGGGCCGCCGCGCTTGGCCGAGAGCTTGCGACATGCCGTGCTCGGAGGCGGCAAGCGCTTCCGGCCGTTTCTGGTCCTGGAGACAGCGCGCTTGTTTGGGGCGCCTGAGGCTGCAGCCTTGCAAACCGCCGCAGCCCTGGAATGTATTCATTGTTATAGCCTGGTTCACGATGACCTGCCGGCAATGGACAATGATGCCGTGCGTCGTGGCCAACCGACGGTGTGGAAGGCCTATGACGAGTGGACCGCGGTGCTGGCAGGCGATGCCTTGTTGACCATGGCGTTCGAGATTTTGGCGGCGATCACCGACACCCCCGCGTCCACCCAGGTGAGACTGGTATCGGAACTCGCGCGCGCGTCGGGGGCTGGCGGTATGGTCGGCGGGCAAGCCTTGGATCTGGCCGCAGACAAGCGCGGCGAACCCGCGTCACCCGATCTCACTCACGTGCGCCACCTGCAAGCCAACAAGACCGGCGCACTGATTCGCTTTGGTTGTATTGCCGGCCCGATCCTGGCGGGTCGACCGGCATCGGACGTCGCGGCCCTCGCGGCCTACGGTGACAATCTCGGCTTTGCGTTCCAGATTTCAGACGATCTCTTGGACGCAACCGGTGATGCCGCGACCGTCGGCAAAGCCGTCGGCAAGGACGCCATTGCGGGCAAGGCAACCCTGGTCTCTCTCATGGGTCTCACAGCCGCACGCGCCAAACTCGCCGAAGTTGAAGCCGCAGCCATCGCCGCGCTCGACCGATACGGTCCGACTGCAGATACTCTGCGAGAAGCCGCTCGCTTCATGGCACGGCGGGACAACTAGCTTGGGCCATGCGGTCACAACCGTTACGCTGCGTCCTTCTCAAGGCCATAGAGACTGTGCAGTGTGCGCACGGCCAACTCCGCATAGGCCGCATCGATCAACACCGAGATTTTGATCTCCGATGTCGTAATCGCGATGATGTTGATGCCCTTGTCGGCAAGCGCCTTGAACATCATGCCAGCCACACCTGCGTGGCTCCGCATGCCGATACCGATGACCGACACTTTGACGACATCTGCGGACGACGTCACATCGGAATAGCCGATATCTTTTTTGGCACCTTTCAGGACGTCGAGCGCGCGCGCCAATTCAGCTTCTGTGACGGTGAACGTCAGGTCGGTATGCTTGCCATCAGCCGAGACGTTTTGCACGATCATGTCGACATTGATATTGGCTGCTGCGAGCGGACCGAAGATCCGTGCGGCAATCCCTGGTTTGTCGGCCAATTTAATCAAACTGACCTTGGCCTCATCCTTGGCGAGCGCTATGCCGCTGACGACTTGCTGTTCCACGATCTCATCCTCGCTGCAAACAATCGTGCCGATGTCACCCCACGTCTCGAGCGTGGTCGGCTTCATGGCATCCGGGTCGACCAAGCTCGAGAGGACGCGGGTGCGCATTTTATGCACCATCGCAAGCTCGACCGAGCGTGTCTGAAGCACTTTGGAGCCAAGCGAGGCCATTTCCAACATCTCCTCGTAGGAGATTTTCGGTAGGCGTCGAGCTTTGGGCACGATCCGCGGGTCGGTCGTGTAGACACCATCGACGTCGGTATAGATATCGCAGATGTCAGCCTTGAGCGCGATGGCAATCGCGACGGCTGACGTGTCGGAACCGCCACGCCCGAGTGTGGCAATGCGATTGTGCTTGGGTTCGATGCCTTGGAACCCGGTAATGACTGCGACTTCGCCTTGCTCCATCGCCGCCAGGAGCGGCCCGGCTTTGATCTCCTTGATCCGGGCGACGCCGTGGGCTTCGTCGGTCATCAACGGGATCTGCCAGCCTTGCCACGAACGGGCCTTGAGCCCCATGTCTTGGAGGACGATGGCGAGGATGCCGGCGCTGACCTGCTCACCGGAGGCCACCACCGCGTCGTATTCGCGCGCATCGTAAAGGGTTGAGGCCTCGCGCACCCAGTTCACCAGCTGGTTGGTGGTCCCCGACATGGCTGACACAACGACCGCCACCTTGTTGCCAGCCTCGACTTCGCGCTTCACATGCCGGCCGACGTTGCGGATGCGCTCCACGTTGGCAACGGACGTGCCGCCGAACTTCATAACGATGAGAGCCATCTTCGGGTCCGTCTGATCATCGACCGCCATCCGTCGTCCGGACAGCCGCGCGCCGTTGGCGGTGTCAATAACGGGTGAGAGGATAGATCGCAACGGGGAAGGCTGCGGCGGTTGACCTGAATGGCAGCGCCTCAACGCGGTGGGCGGCGACGCTTGAAATCGTCAATCGCGGGATCAATGGGTTGTTTCGGATCCGCCGCAGCGGGCGTTGCCGGGGTTCCCGGTTGGACTCTCACCACACCCGACCCTGGTGTCGCCTTCGTGACTGGAGCGGCGGTTGCTGCCGGGGCCGCCTGGCCTGGGCGCGGGCGTCCGCCGGGTGCTGCCACAGGCGTGAGCCTCGGGCTGCCACAGTCGGTCAGCCAGACGTCATAAACTGGATGTTCGACGGCATTCAGCCCAGGACTTTCAGCAAACATCCAGCCGCTGAACAGCTTCTTTTCAGCGCCGTCAAGCTGCCGCTCGGTGACCTCGACAAACGTCGTGGTTTTCGGTGGCTCCAGCGGCGACCGCGTGTAGCACGACCGTGGCGTCACGGTCAGCGCGCCGAACTTCACCGTTTCGCCAAGCGGTATTTCCAGCTTGGAGATGCGGGCTGTCACCTTATCAAGTGCTGCAAACACGGCAATCTGGTTCTCGATGCGGTTATCCGCTCCAGCGCGTTGGGCAAGCGCTGGCTGGGCTGCGAGGACCAGTCCTGCAAGCGTGACGGCCAGACTTTGTGGCGTCACCAACATGGTTCGAGCATTTTCCACCAAAGTGGCCTTCGGTTTGGGGTAGAAAATGCGACCATCAAGGAACACATTTTCCACCAAAGTGGCCTGCGGTTTGGACAAGACCTTTGTCACGGGAATACGGCCCTTTCCCGACTGAGATCCAGCAGCGCGCCAAAGGCTCGTGTTTACTCGGGTGTCCAAGGCTTGTAGTCACCGGTTGCTTTCGGCCGTATGCCCGACCCCAGAATGGACCCAGACGGACGGTAGGCCGCTGACGTCCCAGTCATATTTTCCTTGTGCGCCTTTTGCCAGGGTCGCGCCGTGTAGTCTTCCTCGGTCGGCGGCGTGTCGGTCGTATAGTGCATCCAACCATGCCAATCCGGGGAAATTTTGCTCGCCTCAGCGCCATCCTTGTAAATCACCCAGCGACGGGGAACGCCGAGCGGGCCAATGCCGCGGGATTGCACATAATAGATGTTGCCCATCTCATCGGTGCCGACATGACGGCCGCGGAGCCGCGTATAGATGCGGTTCGACCACGTGTTGCCGCCCCACCAGCTGAAGATTTCACTGAAAATGCCCATGGGTCGTGCTCTGTTCTCCCGTGTCGCGGTGCTTATGGCACCCGTCGCGGGGATTTGTATAGTGGGCTATCCAACGATAGATTGGTGCCATGCGCGCAATTGTGCTTCGTCTTTGCGCCCTACTTTGGCACTCTCGGATCATGGCGCAGCGCAGCGAGATGCAGCCGCTTCACAATCGGCTTCACCTTCAATGTCAGTCTGGTCAGGGTTACTCTCGATCGTTATTCGGCTCAACTTGAGCGTGAATTTTCATTTTCAGACCGAGGCCGCAGGTTGGGTTGGCGCGGACTGCGCACTCGCCACTTGCCCAAATCGTTCACTCGCGTCACCCAACACCGGCCCAACACTGGCCATTGACGTCACTGGCAATGCTTTGCAAGCCTGCGCCATCACCCGCGATTTCTGGAGCCCCGCATGATTCCCTTGGCAGGCTACGCCGACCGCCTTTCCGCGCGTCCGGGCGAGACCATCCGGTTTCACGTCTCGAATGCGACCGGCGCCAAGGTCGCAGGCCATGTGGTGCGGGTCTTTTCGGCAGACGCAAATCCAGCTGGACCTGGCATTCAGACGGAACCGGTGCCGAGCGCCAGTTTCGCCGCGCGCGAGGTGGGGGCGCAGGCTGTGAACAGTGGCTCATATGCGCTCGTTGATCTGGGCACACATCTCGCAACACTCGACAGCTTTGCCATCGTGGCTACGATCTGGCCGACACGATTGGGCATCAAGCCACAACCGATCGTAGCTTGGCTCGACCCGAAAGCAGGCACGGGTGTCGCCGTTGAGATTGGGGTTGATCGACGGCTGACGGCGGTGGTTGGACTGGGCGACGGCAAGAGTGCGCACATTCCGAATGGCCCGGTCGTCACGGAGCGAGCTTGGCAAACTGTGACATGCACCTTCAATGCAAAGACCAGAAAACTCAGCATCAATCTCGCACCGATGGACGGTGGCCCTCACCAGGTTGCGGCTCTTGATCTGCCAGTGTCGATCGCCAAGCCCAGTCACACGATGCTTTGCATCGGCGCGTCACCGGTCGCATCGTTCAACGGCAAGATCGAGCATCCGAAACTCTTCGCTGCTGCCGACATCTCGATCGAGACGCAGTTGTGCCACTGGGACTTCTCACAGCAGATGGCATCATCCCGAGTGATCGATACCGGACCGCATGGGCTGCATGGCAAGTTGATCAACCAGCCGACACGCGCGGTAACGGGTTCCACCTGGAACGGCCGCGAGATGTGCTGGCGGCACGCGACGGAGCAATATAGCGCAATCCATTTTCATGATGACGACGTCGACGACTGCCAATGGCCCGTGGCGTTCGAATGGACGGTGCCTCAAGATTTGCGCTCGGGGTGTTACGCCTTGCTGCTTGATGCCGGCGGCGAGAGTGAAAACATTCCATTTTTCATGGTGCCGCCGAAAGGCACACCACGTGCTGATATCGCCGTGCTGTTTTCAACCTACACCTACACCGTCTATGGCAACCACGCGCGACCCGAATGGCAACGTGATGCCGCCTGGAAAGACGCCTGGATCAAGCAGTCAGATGCCTGGGGCGCATATCCGCACAATCCGGGTGCCCACGCCGAATACGGCCTCTCGACCTACAACTTCCACACTGATGGGTCGGGCATTGGTCATGCCAGCTGGCACCGCCCCATGCTGAATCTGCGCATCGGCTACCTCACTTATCCTTATCCCGAGATCCGCGCCTCTGGTTTGCGCCACTACCCTGCCGATATGCATCTGGTCGCGTGGCTTGAAGCCAAGGGCTATGCCTACGACATCATCACTGACGCGGAACTCGATGCCGAAGGGCCGTCTCTATTGAAACCGTACGCGACCGTCATGACCGGCTCACATCCGGAGTATCACACACCTGCGATGCTCGACGCCCTCGAGAGCTATCGCGACGGCGGCGGTCGATTGATGTATCTCGGTGGCAATGGCTTTTATTGGAAGATTGCACTCAATCCCGAAAAGTCCGGCTGCGTTGAAATTCGCCGCGCCGAAGGTGGTATCCGTGCCTGGGCTGCGGAAACCGGCGAATACTACAATCAGTTCGACGGCGAATATGGCGGGCTCTGGCGGCGAAACGGACGACCACCACAAAAGCTGGTCGGCGTAGGCTTCACGGCACAAGGTAACTTTGTCGGCTCGCACTATCGGATCAAACCTGAAGCACGCACAGAGCGCACCAGTTGGATGCTGTCTGGGATCGAGAGTGAGCTGATTGGCGGATATGGCCTGTCTGGCCATGGTGCCGCGGGATTTGAGCTCGACCGTGCTGATAAACGTCTTGGCACGCCGGCGCACGCAATCATTGTTGCATCGTCCGAAGGCCACAAACCGGAAGCGCCGTGGGTGCTCGTACCGGAGGAACAGCTGACCCACATCGTGACGTGGGCGGGCGAACCAGCTGAAAAACTGATCCGTGCCGACATCACGTTCTTTGAGACACCACATCACGGTGCGGTGTTTTCGACCGGCTCGATTACATTCTGCGGATCGTTGCCGCACAATGGTTTTGACAATACGATTTCACAACTTCTGCAGAATGTGCTCGATCGGTTCATGGATCGCGGTACACGCTTTGAGATGCCCGGAGCATGACCGTTTCAAAACCTGTGGAGTGGCTGATTTCTGATGGGCCGGTGGCATATCCCGACGCCGTCGCATTCATGGAAGCGCGCGTTGCGGCGATCTCCGCGGGTGACGCCGCCGAATTGATTTGGCTGCTTGAGCATCCACCGATCTACACGGGCGGCACCAGTGCCAAGGTTCAGGACCTGCTATCACAGAAACGGTTTCCTGTTTTTGAAACCGGTCGCGGCGGCCAATACACGTACCACGGTCCTGGACAGCGCGTGGCCTACGTCATGCTCGATGTCCGTGCGCGCGCCGGCGATGTCCGGCAGTTCGTGGCTAAGCTCGAAACGTGGCTGATCGAGACGCTCGCCACCTTCAACGTGCGTGGCGAGACCAGAACCGGCCGCGTAGGCGTCTGGGTTGCGCGACCCACAGTGAGCGAACGCCGTGAGGACAAGATCGCCGCGATCGGCATCCGCGTGCGACGGGGCATTTCATTTCACGGTATCAGTTTGAACGTTGAACCTGAGTTGGAGCACTTTGCAGGTATTGTTCCCTGCGGCATCAGGGACCAAGGCGTCACCAGCCTCGTCGATCTCGGTTTGCCTGTCACAATGATCGACACCGATATCGCTTTGCGCCGTGCTTTCGAGCGAACCTTCGGCCAAACAGAAACGGTGGCAACGTGACCGCCACCACCGTTCAATTCCACGCCCTGAACTGGACCGCAGCTCGGCCGAGAGTCATGGCTTTTTCTTTTCTTCCGGCTTCACTTCCGGCTCGGCCTCTGCATTGTCGTAGTAGAGGTAGCCATCTTCGATCGAGACCACATCCGTCGCCTCCAACTGATACTCGTCGTCCTCGCTTTCGTTCAGACGCAGAGTACAGCCTTGGGCGCAAATGCCTTCCAAAGCTTGATTGGGCTTGAGGGTAAAATCCTGCTTCTTTTCGCCCTCGATGATCGTGATCTTGTGATCCTTGTCATCGCGATTGGTGACAGAGGCAGTTGCCCAAACAACCGTCGACGACAATGCCAGTGCCGCAACGCCTGCTGCCATGGCAGTCACGCGTTGTGTAAACCGGCCAGTATCACTTACCCGCATACCTCTGGACCCCCTGCGATTGCGATACGCAAATTGCGACAGCTGTTACTTCTTCTTGGCGGCTTTCTTTGCAGCCTTAGCCGGCGCCTTACGAACCAGCTTCTTGGCTGCAACCTTGGCGCCTGACTTCTTGACCACGATCTTCTTCACCAGTTTAGCGGCAAGCTTGGCCGCTGCTGCGCGTGCACGCACCATTGGCTTTGCGGCTTTCTTGGCGGCAGCTTTCTTGACCGCAACTTTCGTGGCGGGCTTCTTTGTCGCTTTCGCGGCAGACATTTTCCGGGCGGCCATCGGCGTCTCCATCATTTTCTTTATGAGACGCTGACATCAGTGATGCGTCTCTCAGGATGAATTCTCAGCGTCTTTATTTGCGCGCGTCACGTCTTTTATCAGCTGCGCGCTGCTCGATTGCCAGTCTGCTGAATGCGAACTACGCATATCTCATTTTCTGCAATCGATTGATGTGCATGTACGACACAACACGCGCGATGACCAGTGGGGGGCCGTTGTCAAACCGTCGCGCTGATGCTGAAGCCTTCAGCGACACTGTCTGTTTCATCAAGCACTTTGAACATCTGCACGACGCTTCCGCGTGGTCCACGTCGACATGCGTCGAGCAGGCTTTCGATGTTGGCAACTGTGCCTGACAAAACGGCTTCGACACCACCATCGCGCCGATTTCGCACATAGCCATCGATGCCGAGAGCAATGGCTTCACGGTTCACGAACATCCGAAAACCGACGCCTTGGACGCGACCCTCGATGCGCACGCGAACGCTGCGGCGCA
>JAYSUN010000200.1:0-5195 GCA_043719045.1 Hyphomicrobiaceae bacterium
CTCTGGCTATCCGACTCGAAAGCAGAGGTCCGGTTCTGTTCAAGCAAAAACGCTATGGCTTCAACAACGATCTGATTCAAGTCTACAAATTCCGTTCCATGTACGCAAGTAGTTGCGATGCAGCCGCGAGCAAACTGGTGACCAAGGATGATCCGCGCGTCACCAGAATAGGGCGCATCATCCGCAAATCCAGCCTTGATGAGCTGCCGCAGTTCTTGAATGTCCTGACTGGCCAGTTATCGCTTGTTGGTCCACGCCCTCACGCGGTGCAGGCCAAGGCTGCTGACAAGCTGTATCCTGATGTCGTCGATGGCTACTTCGCTCGCCACAAGGTCAAACCTGGAATTACCGGTTGGGCGCAAGTCAATGGCTGGCGCGGTGAGACCGATACACGCGAGAAGATCAAGAAGCGCGTCGAGTTCGATCTCTATTACATCGAGAACTGGTCACTGTGGCTCGATATCAAGATCCTCGCGAAGACACCGGCGTCGCTCTTCACCCAAAGCAAAAACGCTTATTGAACTGGTGGTTCGAGGGCGGTTCAAAATGATACGCTCCGATACGGTTTCAACGTCTGACATCCGGCAATCTCAAGCGTCTTCGCGACCTCGTGTCTTGGCGCCGCCCTTGCAACCCCAGAACCCATGATTGTCCAGCCAACATTCGTGTCTTCAGGCTCAGCCGCGCCGCGCATGGGAGCGGTGCATCGCATGGCGTTAGCCTTCGTTTGGGTGACCTTTGCACTCAGTGCTATTGTCTTCACCGAGCCGGCCCCGGTCGACGCCCTCATGATGGGTGCCATCACTGTATTGCCGTTGCTCGGTCTCGTGCGCATCACGCCGCCATTGATGTTGTTTCTAAGCATTTGGTTGATTGCAGCGGCGGGGGCCTTGATTGGCACGGTTCAGGCCGATGATCCGACAAAAGCCTTGATCCACACCGCAGTTACATTCTTTCTGACGTTGTCGTCGTTCGTCACCGCAGCATTTGTGATGCGCCGTCCTTACAAACATGCACATCTCATTATGCACGCCTACAGTGTCGCAGCCGCGATCGCCGCACTCACGGCACTGATCGGGTACTTCAACCTGCTACCCGGTGCG
Source organism: Hyphomicrobiaceae bacterium (assembly GCA_043719045.1). Classification (GTDB taxonomy): domain Bacteria; phylum Pseudomonadota; class Alphaproteobacteria; order Rhizobiales; family Hyphomicrobiaceae; genus JABFRJ01. The sequence continues at coordinate 1,104 of JAYSUN010000200.1, forward strand.
TTTGAGCTGTTCACCAAGTATGGTCGCGCCTCCGGCACATTCAAAGACCCCAATGTTTTCGGTCCATTCCTGGTGCTTCCGATTGTTTATCTGCTGCACCGGATGTTGACGCGTGGCGTCTTGACATTGGTTTGGGCGGGTCTGTGGACCGCCGTTCTAGGCCTTGCTGTCTTGTTGAGTTTCTCGCGCGGCGCCTGGATCAATCTCGCGGTCTCGATTTCGATCTTCGCCTACCTGGCATTCGTCACGGCACCCAACAACTACCAGCGCCTCAAGATACTGACGGCTGGCATTATGGCGGTTTTCTCAGCTTTTGCTGTGCTGATCGTCGTTTTGCAATTTGACGGGGTTGCCGATCAACTCAGCAACAGAGCGAGCTTGGATCAGACTTATGATCAGGGACCGGAGGGACGTTTTGGGGGGCAGGAAAAAGCCAAACGGCTGATCATCATGAATCCGCTCGGCATTGGAGCGCAACAATTTGCGCCGCAACACCATATGGAAGAACCGCATAATGTCTATCTCGCCATGTTTCTCAATGCGGGCTGGCTCGGTGGTTTGATCTTTGCCATCATGGTCGGTCTCACCTGTCTTTATGGCTTGCGCCATTCATTCAAGCGGACCTCAACCCAACCGCTTTTTATTGTTGCCTACGCGTGTTTCGTCGCCCACGCGTTGGAAGGTTTCGTGATTGATCTGGACCACTGGCGTCATTTCCATCTCTTGATGGCACTGGTTTGGGGATTGATGCTCGGCGACCGAGAAATCCGACAGGGCAAGTTGTTGCCAGACGCCCGTGACATCTTCAGGCGTGCGGAAATGATCATGCCGAGCCGTTCGCCGCGCGGCCTATCAGTTGCAGCAGTGCCGCGGACTTACACTCGGCAAATTTCAGTGCCGCGCCGCGAGGCGGGCCGTGGCGATAGCCGACCAAGTAGGTCAGCGGGTCGCACATATTCACGCCGGGTGCCATGAAGCCCCTTTCTGTTCGTGGCAGTCATCATTATGGTTGGGCATGAATTCTGTCTGCGACTTGCCAGGGTTGCTGGTGTGCCGACGGCGCAGCAATGGGCACAAATTCAACATGAGGATAATTGGGGATGTTCGATATTATCATTGTTGGCGCAGGTTCAGCCGGCTGTGTGTTGGCCAATCGCTTGAGCCACGGTGGTGTCACCAAAGTTCTGCTCCTTGAAGCAGGTGGCGCCGATGACAGGTCAGAAGTCAAAATTCCCGCGGCATTCTCTAAAATGTTCCACACAGAGGTGGATTGGGATTTTACCACTGAACCTGAGGCGGCTGTGGATGACCGTCAAATGTATTGGCCGCGGGGCAAGATGCTCGGCGGCTCATCTTCTCTCAACGCGATGATGTACGTGCGTGGCCATCGCTCCGACTACGATCAGTGGCGGCAACTTGGTAACGCTGGCTGGGGCTATGACGATGTCCTGCCGTACTTCAAACGCAGCGAGGGTTTTGTCGGCCGCCACGCTGCCGACGGTTATCACGGCACAGATGGCCCGGTCGTCGTCTCGGACCAACGCTCGCCAAACCCCATGACGGCAAGCTTCATCGAGGCCGGATTGGCCTTAGGCCTCAAGCGCAACGATGACGTCAATGGTCCGGTCCAAGCGGGGATCGGCTACACCCATGTCACGCAACTGAAAGGCCAGCGTCGCAGCGCCGCCGATGGCTTTCTGCGGCCGGCCATGACGAGGCCTAATCTTCAGGTCGAGACCCATTGTCTGGTTGAGAACGTGGTGGTCGAGCATGGCCGGGCGACGGCGGTTACTTATCGTCAGAATGGTGAGAGCAAGACGGCACAAGCAGCCCACAGCATCATCATTGCAGCCGGAGCGGTTGGATCGCCACAGATCCTGATGTTGTCGGGAATCGGGCCGGCCGCCCATTTGCGTGAGCACGGTATTGCCGTTGTTGCCGACCTGCCAGGCGTCGGGGGCAATCTGCAGGACCACCTAGCCTCCGGCGTTTCGTATCATGCCAGCAACGTCGTCTCGCTGGCGAGCGCCCAGTCGTTGCCAAACCTGATGCGGTATCTGCTCATCAAACGCGGCCCGCTCACCTCAAACGTTGGCGAGGCCGTTGCATTCCTGCACTCACGCGCCGGTCTTGCAGCGCCTGACATTGAATTGATCTTTGCGCCTGCATTTTTTGTCGGCCACGGTGCGGGCAATCCGGAGGGGCATGGCTTCACAATTGCGAGCGTGCTGCTGCGCCCAGATAGTCGCGGCAGTATCCGATTGAAATCAACGGATCCGGCGGTAAAGCCGGCAATTCACGGCAATTATCTAGCCACGAATTCGGATCGCGACACTCTTCGTGCGGGAGTGCGTTTTGCGCGCAAGATCGCTCGCCAGCATGTGTTTGATTCGATTCGCGGTGAAGAATTCATGCCCGGCTCGGCGGCCGAGTCCGACGCGGCACTAGACGCGGCGATCCGCGAACGTTGCGAAACACTTTACCACCCCATTGGTACTTGTAAGATGGGCTCGGATGCTTCGGCCGTCGTTGATGCAACGTTGCGGGTGCGCGGTATTGAGGGTTTGCGTGTGGTCGATGCATCGGTCATGCCGACGTTGATTGGCGGCCACACCCACGCCCCAACCATGATGATTGCGGAAAAGGCGGCCGACATGATCCGCGCCGCCGGGCGATAGAAACGTTGGTCGATAGGAACAAACTGCATTCGTCCCCAAATTTCCGGTTCGGCCGTTGTCCCTTTGTCACCGGACGCGCTATGGCTCAGCCATGAGCCACCCGAAAAGTGATCGAGTCCGATGCTGCGCGCGAAACCCATAGAAGTCGAATCGGACGCGTCGGTTGCCGCAGGCTCGGTGACGCCATCAATGGCGCAGTTCCTGGAAATCAAGGCCGCGAATCCCGATTGTATTCTTTGGTACCGGATGGGCGACTTTTATGAGCTGTTTTTTCAGGATGCCGTGGTCGTTGCCGAGGCGCTATCGATCACGTTGACCAAGCGCGGCAAGCACCTCGGTGATGATATTCCAATGTGTGGTGTTCCGGTCGTCCGTGCAGACGAGTATCTGCAACGCCTGATCCGCAAGGGATATCGGGTGGCCGTGTGTGAGCAGCTTGAGGATCCAGCGGAAGCTCGAAAACGCGGTTCAAAAGCGGTTGTCCGCAGAGATGTCGTGCGCCTCGTCACGCCTGGCACACTGACTGAGGAAAGCTTGCTCGATGCCAAAGCACGAAATTACTTGACTGCGCTGCACCGGGTCAAAAAAGGCGGCGGTGATGCGGCCCCGCCGATCGCGCTTGCCTCGCTCGACATCTCCACCGGCGAGTTTGAAATTGGCGAAGTTTCTGAAATCGATCTTCCTGGCGAACTGATGCGTCTGGCGCCCGGCGAGGTGTTGGCAACCGACGAGACTTTGGCAGATGCCACGCTGAAGGAATGGATTCAGCAGGCCCGAGCTGCTGCCACGCCGGTCGCATCCGCCTCCTATGACGGTCTTGCAGGCGAGCGTCTCCTGAAAATGCATTTGGGTGTTGCAGATCTTGCTGGTTTTGGAGCACTTTCACGACATGAACTTGCAGCAGTCGGCGCGCTGTTGAAGTATGTGGAACTCACTCAGCTTGGTAAAAAGCCACTGCTCCGTGCGCCGCGCAGGTCCGGACCTGCGGCTGTTCTCGTGATCGACGCTGCGACGCGCACCAATCTGGAATTGTTGCGCTCCACGTCCGGCGACAAGACTGGCAGTTTGCTCGGCGCCATCGACCGCACGGTGACTGGTGCCGGTGCGCGCGAGCTGGCAGGTCGCCTCGCAAGTCCATTGCGCGATCTTGCCGTGATCACAGCGCGTCTTGATGCGGTCGGGTATCTTGCCGCGGAAGATCAGCTGCGGGATGATCTTCGCGAAGCGATGCGTCGCGCACCCGATGTGGCCAGGGCGATGTCACGGCTGGCGTTCCAGCGCGGTGGCCCTCGTGATCTTGCAGCCGTCCGTGATGCGCTTGCGGCGGCGAGCCAGGCGGCGGCGTTGCTTTCGACCAGAGCCATCGGTGTTCCGGCAGAGCTTCAGAGCAACGCGACGCGCTTGCATCCTGAGG
>JAYSUN010000003.1:0-2503 GCA_043719045.1 Hyphomicrobiaceae bacterium
AGCAGTGTCTGCGTGTTCATGGCCGGCCCCCAGTGACTCCGGGGCTGTCAGAATCCTGTTCGCGTCGGCATCATATGTGGTGAATTGAATCACCCTGCAGGACGAACCAGGACGAGCGACATCGAGTGGCGCAAGTGCCCAATCTCTCACACTCAAGCCGACGGATTAACTGCTTGCCTGGATTGTCTTGAGCGATCTTCGATAGCAGATCTTGCTGTTGACGGATTTTTCCCATAATGTTCTTAGGATGCTAAGCCGTATTGGTTGAGCAGTTGGTTGAGGTTCTAGTGGGCCTGCGTCGTGGCAAAAGTGATGGTCGGTCGGAGGCGAAACACGCCGCCCGGCAGCAGCGCGCGACCCATGCCGCCATGTCGCGCCACCAACGCCAGCACGGCGGTCCGCCCCCGCACATTCTAGCCAGGCAAGCTGCCGAGCGAAGCCAACGGGCCGAGCGGTTTGCGATTGCTGCGGCGACGCAGGTCGGACCGCCGAATGCTGCCGCTATGGTCATCGATCTGAAACCCTCGGCAGTACCGTCTGTTGCATTGCGTCTGGTTGCCGCGCAGCCAATGTCGACTGCGCCGACAACTGAAGCGATGCAGCCTCCAAAACTCAAGCGCGCAGCACTGCGTCGCTGGACGTCTGGGCGGGTTGCCGCCGCGATGTTGATTGGACCATTCGCAGCACTGACCGGTTTACTCGCAGTCTTTGACCATTTCTCGACCGACACCCGCCTCGCCGATGCCCGTTTTGCGGACCAATTTGCTTCAATGACGCCAACGATTGCTCTGGCTCCCGCGCCACCCGCGATCACGCCGCTGGGAACGATACAGTTCGCAGCTTTGCATCTGCCCCTTCGCGCCCCTGACGTTGAACCGCCGCCGCCCGTCATCGTTCCCGCGTTACCAGCCGCACTGAAGTTTGAACTGGCTGAGGATCTCAGGGCGCCAACGCCGGGGTCAATCACATTGACCGCACTCAGCCTGCCGTCCACGGCACCAGCGTTGCCGTTGATCGTGCCGCCGCCGCCGCACGACCGATCGACTTTGTCTGCGCAAACCGACAGCCCCACCGAACATGTTACGTCGGCACAAGTCTGCACCGCGCCGCTCGCCGTCACTCCCGCCGAGGCTGTCAGCTTTGCCCCCGGAGGCTTCGGGGTAGCACTTGCGGCTGCAGCACTGAAGCAGACCGAGCAGTTTGTTATCTATGACGCTCGCTATACCCGCATCGCCTACCCAGCCGGGGATGTCTCATCTCTCCATGGCGTGTGCACGGACGTCGTCATTCGCGCCTATCGTGCGCTTGGCATCGACCTCCAAGAGCTGGTGCACCGCACGCGCGCCGGAAGTGGCGACAGCAGTATTGATCACCGCCGCACGGACACTCTCCGTCGCTTCTTCGCCCAGTATGGAGATAACCTACCGCTGACGGCGTTTGCGGAGGATTATCAACCTGGCGATATCGTCACTTACTATCGACCGCAGAACAAGTCCTCGACCTCGCACATTGCGGTGGTGTCAGACGTATTGGCGCCGTCGGGACGCCCTATGATCATCCATAATCGTGGCCACGGCGTGCAATTGGAAGACGGTCTCTTCGTTGATAAGATTACCGGGCACTACCGCTACCATGCCCCCGTTGCGGCACCCGTTGCCGTGAACGTGCTGCGTCCACCGTCAACCTTCGCACGCATTCAAGCACCTGCGAAGTCTCTGGCCGCCGGCCGGCTCGCGCTACGCTTGACCGGTGCCACGGCCCGGACACCCATGACGGCCGTGCCACAAATGCAAGCCCGCTGACATTGTCGCGCAAACAGCGGTGTGACTTGAGGGACTGCTGGACGGCAGTGCACAGTGGTGCAACGATGCTTTCAGCCTGACTTGCCGTTGCAGCTTCGTTTCTCTTGCCCGGACCTCGCTCACATGACGGCCATCGCCAACTCCCGCACTCTGCGTCTCAATGCGGCTGACAATCTGATTGTCGCGGTCGATCAGATCGCGCAAGGCACAAGTGTTCACGGCGTGACAGCTCTGGCCCGCATCCCTCGAGGTCATAAGATGTCGATCAGCAAAATTGGCAAGGATGCGCCGGTGCTCAAGTTTGGCCAGATTATTGGCTTTGCAACCGAAGACATTCTGCCCGGTGCGCACATTCACACCCACAACTGCGGATTTGCGCCGTTTGATCGCGACTACGAGTTCGCTAAAGGTGCCAAGCCGCGCGACGTGTTAGCGGTCGAGCAACAAGCGACGTTCGAAGGCTTTCGCCGCGCCAATGGCAAGGCTGGCACGCGCAACTATATCGGCGTGGTCACGTCGGTGAATTGTTCTGCGACAGTGGCCCGGTTCATTGCCGAGGCCGTCAACCGCTCGGGGGTCCTCAAGGACTATCCAACCATTGATGGCGTCATTCCACTGGTGCACTCAACTGGCTGTGGCATCGATAGTGACGGCGAAACTTTCGAGGTCTTGAAGCGCACCACGTGGGGTTACGCTTGCAA
>JAYSUN010000021.1:0-6675 GCA_043719045.1 Hyphomicrobiaceae bacterium
CCACACTCAGCCCATGATCTTGCTCGTGGCCCTATTGTCGCGCCAAAATTGAAAGCAGTCGCGGCAATGCAGCAATTTTGGCGCGACGGGCCACGAGGCCTAAGTTGCAGGCCACGCAAAGCAACTGTTGCCGACCTCCCTTGCCGTTCGATCTGGCCGAGCGGCTCATACTACAAGACGGCGCCAGCACCTCAGGAGGAGTGCCGACGCCGTTGCGGGTGAACAATCCAGCGGCCGAGATTTACAGGCCTGCGGCCTTGCGAACTTCTTCGGCGAAGTCCTCTTTCTTTTGTTCAATGCCTTCACCGAGGCCGTAGCGGACGTAACCTTTACAGGTGATGGGACCGCCGACTTTGGCTTCAGCGTCCTTCAGAGCCTGAGCCACTGACTTCGACGGGTCGATGGCGAAGGGTTGGTCGAGGAGGCATTTCTCCTTCGCCAAGCTCTTCAGGCTCGATTGAAAGATTTTCTCCAGCACTTCAGGTTTTTTACCGGCGTTCTTTTCGGCAAGGATCGCGCGTTCACGATCGAGGAAGTCCTGCGGTAGGCTTGCAAGGTCCAGCGAGAGTGGACTGAAGGCCGCCACATGCATGGCAACGCTCTTGGCGAGGGCGGCCAACTCTTCGAGATCCCTGCCGGTCGACTCAAGTCCGACGAGAACGCCGATTTTACCCAGTGACGGCTTCACCGCCCCGTGCATGTAGCCGCCGACAACACCAGACTTAACGGTCATTGCAGCGGTCCGGCGCAACGACATGTTTTCACCAATGGTCGCCACAGCTTCTTTGACCGCGGCTTCCACGGTGATCGACTTGCCGGGGAAATGTGCGGCCTGCAGCTTGGCGATATCACCATCGGCTTTTGGGGCAAGCGATGTGATCTTGCTGACGAGGTCTTGGAATTGGTCATTGCGCGCGACGAAGTCGGTCTCAGAGTTGACCTCGACCAGGGCACCCGATGCGCCGGTGGCAGTGACGCCAATCAAGCCCTGTGCGGCCACGCGGTCAGACTTTTTCTCAGCCTTGACGATGCCCTTTTTGCGCAACCAGTCAATGGCTGAATTGATGTCACCCTTGACTTCCTGAAGCGCAGTTTTGCAATCCATCATGCCGGCGCCGGAGCGCTCACGCAGTTCCTTGACGAGGGCTGCGGTAATGTCTGCCATGGTAGGTTCCTCTGGGCTGGGACACGAGCGAAGTCTGAACGATATTTGCTCAGCAATGATCAGTGATCAGTGATCAAAAGATGGCGCCCGGCCCGGTCGATTGTCTGATCGGCTATCTGGTGTCTGATGTGGTTCCACAGCGGCAAGCCGTGACTGTGGTGATCACTGCCCGCTCGCCGCTGCGCACTCGTGTTGTTCAAACCGCTGTGGCGGCGACAATCTTTTTGGCCTGCTCGATCCAACGGTCACGCTCGGCTTGGCCTTTGAGGCGTAACGAGCGATCCAGGAGCGTGGCGCTGTCGGCATCAAGATCAGCGATCTGCCAGAAGTGATAAACGCCGCTGTCGTTGAGCTTCTGCTCAAGCTTCCCGGTGATGCCGGTGATGCGCTTGAGATCGTCAGGCTCGCCCCGGGCTTCATCGATGCCCTTGAACTTGGCCGCCTTACCTGTAGGCAAAGCCTCAACCATCGGGTTCTCCATGGCGCCGATGTCAACGCCCTGGCCGGATTGGCTGCGCTCAATGCCATCGATGCAGGCCCGTGCAATCAGGTCGCAATACAGCGAAATCGCGCGGCCGGCATCGTCGTTACCGGGGATCGGGAAGTCGATACCGTCAGGGTTGCAGTTGGTGTCGATGATCGCGACAATCGGGATGCCAAGCTTGCGAGCTTCAGCGATGGCAATCGCTTCCTTGTTGGTGTCGATCACGAACAGCAGTTCCGGCAAGCCGCCCATATCCTTGATGCCGCCGAGCGACTTGTTCAAGGTTTCACGGTCACGGGTGAGCTCCAGAACTTCCTTCTTGGTGCGGCCCTTCACTTCACCGGCGCCAAGCATGTCGTCGAGTTTGCGCAAGCGGCGGATCGATGCCGAAATCGTCTTCCAGTTGGTGAGTGTGCCGCCCAGCCAGCGGTGATTCATGTAGAACTGCGCCGAGCGCTTGGCCGCATCGGCAATGCCTTCAGCAGCCGTGCGCTTGGTGCCGACGAACAGCACGCGGCCGCCTTTGGCAACAGTGTCTGAGACCTTGACCAGGGCCTGATGCAGCAGCGGCACGGTCTGGGCGAGGTCGACGATGTGGATGTTGTTGCGGGCGCCGTAGATGAACGGGGCCATCTTCGGGTTCCAGCGATGGGCTTGGTGGCCAAAGTGACAGCCAGCTTCAAGGAGCTGGCGCATCGTAAATGCGGGCAGAGTCATGATCGTTCCTGATTTCCGGTTGAACCTCCGCGGATGTTGAGCCATGGATGTTTGCAGCAATTTGAAGATGCCGAAACGCCAATAGCCCACCGGAGTGCTTCAGCGGGGCTTTTAATCCGCCGGGCACGTTATCCGCGTGTGGGATGCTGCGGCCTATAGGCGAAGGGGCTGACACTGGCAAGGGGGTGTCGCCGCTTTCGGCGCGCAGCGCACCTGCAACGTCGGACTTCAGCGCGCCCGGCCAGGGTGTGTCGTGCAGCAGGTGCGCCGAGCGCTTCACTTCGACCGACGCGTCCTGCGCCCCGACCCACTCGCCGACGTCCCGGATATGTGCCACGCATGCAACACGCGCCTCAAGGTCGTCGCGCGCGGGTGCGGCATTGCCACGCCACGATGCGATGTTTACCAGACGGACATCTCTACTGTTTTCGAGGCCGGGGCTCATGCCGACGAAAGATCCGAATTCAATGCCCTACCGGCGCAATGTTGGCGTCATGGTCATTAACCGCGCGGGCCTCGTTTGGATTGGGCGCCGCTTACCGACGGGTGGGTGGAAGAAGGCGGTTGACGCCAGCAAAACCGACGGTTGGTGGCAAATGCCCCAAGGCGGCATCGACGACGGCGAGGACCCGGCGACGGCCGCACTTCGCGAACTGGTGGAAGAGACCGGTATGCTGACAGCAAACATTGTCGCTGAAAGCGCCCATTGGCATGCTTACGACCTGCCACCGGATCTGATGGGCCGCGCACTCGGCGGTCGTTATCGGGGACAAACGCAAAAATGGTTTCTGTTGCGCTTTAGTGGCGAAGATAGTGAAATCAATATCGCTCCCGATCAACATGAGCCGGAGTTCGATGCGTGGCGCTGGGCCCGGCTGGACGAATTGGCACGCTTGATCGTGCCCTTCAAACGCGAAGTGTACGGTTGCATCATTGATGAGTTTCGAGTGCATGTGAGGCCGGCATGAGGCCCGAGTTTTCGGCCGCGGACATCCGGGCGTTGGAACGTGCGGCGGCGCGCGCCTGGCCGGCGCTTCGGGTCGTGACTGTCGATGGCTGGCAGGTGCGTCTGTCGGGCGGCGGTTCGCGACGGGCGAATTCGGTTTTGCCTTTGGAGTTCGACGGGTCGGATCTGGACAACGCAATTGATCAAGTCGAGCGGCTGTATCGCGCGCAGACGACGCGGTGCTATGTTCAGGTGTCATCGATTGCGCAGCCGGTTGAACTCGATCAGCGTCTGGCTGAGCGGGGTTATGTTTATGAGGAGCCGTGTGTGCTCCTGGCGAAAGTGCTGTCCGCGTCCGCTATGCCGAGCCACGTCACTGTCGCTGAGACGCCGGATGCCGAATGGTTGTCGGTCTACACCGAGCCACTGGACCCGATTCGACGCGCCGCAGTCCCAGACGTGCTTGCAAGAGTGCCCAAGGCTCGGGCGTTTTTGCTGGCGCGCAGGGATGGTGCGGCCGCGTCGTCGGCGCTTGCGGTGGTGTCACCCGAGGGCATCGCGCTCGTCGAGTGTGTCGCGACACGCGCCGCAATCCGTCGCTCCGGTGGAGCGCAGATCATTATGGATGGCTTGGAATCATGGTCGGCCTCTGCCGGCGCGACACGCGTGGCCCTGCAGGTGGTCGAGAGCAATGCAGCGGCGCGCGGGCTTTACGCCAAACGCGGCTACACAGAAGTCGGCCGCTATCACTACCGGTGGCGCGATGTCGTCTGAGCTGCTGCATGCCATTGAAATGGCGGCTGTGCGGGGATGGCCGGCGTTGGAAAGCGAGGCCGCGAAGGGCTGGGTGTGGCGACTGACCTCGGGCGGCTCCGTGCGTGCCAACACGGTTGCGACACTGGGCTATCAATGGACCGATCTCGATGCGGCGATTGAGTATTGCGAGCGGTTGTATGCCGAGCGCAACGCGCCGTGCGCGTTTACGATCTCGGATGTGTCTGTGCCCGTGGGATTGGACACAGCTTTGCAGGACCGCGGCTATGTCCGGGGCGATGACCATGTCACCATGATGAAGCCGATCGACCCCCACGCGAGGATGCCGTCGTCGGTCGCGATCGGAGCGCGGCCAACGGATGATTGGATGGCTGCGTACCTCTCAGGTCTGTCAGTGGATCGGCGCGGGGTTGCGCCACAGCTGATTGCTGGTTTGCCGGCGACAGCCGTTTTTGTCGCAGATCAATTCCAAGGCCGAACCACCTCCAGCGGTTTGACCGTAAGCGACGGCACATTGGCATCAGTCCAGTGCATGGCAACACTCCCGCAATGGCAGCGCTGTGGTGGCGCACAACGCGTCCTCGCAGGCATCGAGGCCGTGGCAGCCCAGCATCGCGCCATGCATTTGTACCTCCAGACCAGCGGCGATAATCGTGCAGCCCAAGCGCTCTATGGCGGCGTCGGTTTCAGGATCATCGGTACCTATCACACCCGAACCAAGCACGTGAATTTGCAACGACCGGCATCCGGTACGTGAGACTGAGCGGAGCTGACACAGGGTCGGGATGGCCACCGGCCTCGACGCCTGCGCCGGGACGACCGTGAGCCGGACCGAATTGGTTTTCAGGTGTCGGGAGCGTAGTTGAAAGATAGCACAGGTCCGGTGCGGGACAAATCGGGCGATTGGGGTAAATAAACCCGGGTGTTTAATAAGAGAACTGCGTTATTTCAGAGGGTTATAGGCGTCGCGTGACATCGGTCAGGGGTTAACGGGTAAGGTTAAATCAGCATCGCACTGTGGGGCGGCATGCACGGTGGTCGGGGTTCGATTTCGTGTTATGTCCCGCAGAATGTTTGCTGCACAACTTCCTCGGGCTGGGGTGCCAGAGCATAGCGCTCCGCACCCGGCTGGTCTGTGTACGGCGTCGACAGCACGGCGAGGAGCGCCTCAAACGGCTGAAAATCGCGTTCGTGGAGCGCTGCTGCAATCGCCTCCTCGACCAGATGATTGCGCGGGATGTAAGCCGGATTGGCCGCCTCGAGGCGGGCGGCAACGGTCGCGGGGTCTGCATCCGACTCCCGAGCCAAGCGCGCGCGCCATTGGGCCGCCCAGACTTCAAAAGTAGCCGGATCATCGAACAGCGTCTGCGTCTGTCTGTCACCCGCGACGGTGCCGCTCAACGCTCGGAATGTCAGCGTGAAATCAGCGCGACCTACGGCCATGCAGTCCAACAAGCCTTGTGCCAACTTCAGATCATCCGGGTCAGCCGTGATGAGACCGAGTTTGCGACGCATTTCGCTCGCGTATGCGATTTCAAATAAACCGGCAAAGCTATCGATCAGCGTTTGCGCCTGGGCCTGAGCCGTGGCCTCATCATCGGCCAGAAGAGGCAACAGAGCCTCGGCTAGACGAGCCAGATTCCACTGGGCGATGTGCGGCTGGTTGGCATAGGCATAACGACCCTGCTCGTCGATCGAGCTGTAGACAGTGGCTGGATGAAACGTATCCATGAAGGCGCACGGTCCATAGTCGATGGTCTCGCCGGCAACGGCCATGTTGTCGGTGTTCATGACGCCGTGAATAAAGCCAACACCGAGCCAGCGCGCAATCAATGAGGCTTGCCGCGCCATGATCGCCTCGAACATCGCGCGATAACGATTTGCCTCATGAACTGCATCTGGATAGTGGCGGGCAATGACGTGATCAGCCAACGTGCGAACACCGTCAACGTCGCCGCGTGCTGCGAAGAACTGAAACGTCCCGACGCGAATATGACTTGCCGCGACCCGGGTTAGAACCGCACCCGGCAATGACATTTCACGGCGCACGATTTCGCCTGTGGTGACCGCGGCGAGTGAGCGCGTTGTCGGTATGCAAAGTGCCGCCATCGCCTCGCTGATGAGGTATTCGCGGATGACGGGTCCGATCGCGGCCCGGCCGTCACCCCGGCGCGAATAAGGCGTTGGCCCGGAGCCTTTCAGTTGGATATCGCGGCGTTGTCCGTCGCGCCCCACGACTTCACCAAGCAGGATCGCGCGGCCATCCCCGAGCTGAGGCGAGAAGCCCCCGAATTGATGCCCAGCATAGGCGGTCGCAATTGGCTCGCTGCGGTCGGCGACACGATTGCCGGCCAGGACCTCAATGCCCTCGGGTGAGGCCAGCCATGCCGGATCGAGGCCCAGTTCGCGGGCCAGGGTCTCGTTGACTTTGATCAGCCGGGGTTGCGCGACCGGAGTTGGCGCGAGACGGGCAAAAAACCGGTCGGGCAGCCGGGCGTAGCTGTTGTCAAAGGCGATGGGCGCGGCGGCGATCATGATGGCTGTTCCAAGCGGGCTACGCCTGGAGATAAGCGCGCGGGATTGCCAGCG
>JAYSUN010000201.1:0-1914 GCA_043719045.1 Hyphomicrobiaceae bacterium
CAGCAATTTTGGCGCGACGGGCCACGAGTGGTACCACAGCTGTCTCAGCGCTTGACCCGCAGGCAAATCAAAACTTCTATCATTTATCTGTGTCCGACAATGCCGCATGAAGGCGGCAGCGGTCCAATGTGCGTGCCGCTCATCAGGGTCGAAGTCGAGCCGGTCCTGAAAGGCATGTGTGTGCCTGTTGAAGTCACGGGGAGTTGTTATGCGAACCGCCTGCCGAGTTGATATGGAATTTCACAACGGGTTGGCTGTGGACGCAAGCGTCCGCAAGGGGCGAACATGGCAGGTACGAAGCTTTGGCTCGGAATTGGGGGAATTCCGTCATCCTCTCAACGTCGCGGGTTGTCGCCACGTGCGACGCTGGTGCTGATGGCGGTGACGCTGGTTCTTGCTGCAGCGTTTGGTCCAAAGGTGCACCGCTCGCTGGGTGGTGTGGCGTGGCTAGGGTTGATTTTCGTTTGGGCTGGCTTGGCATTTGCAGCCATGGGCGTTGCCGCAAACAGTGGACGCCACTCAACGCTTTCCATTGTCCTCGTCGCGGCGGTGCTCATGCGATTGCCGCTGTTGATCGAGCCGCCGTACCTGTCGTCAGACATGTACCGCTATGTCTGGGATGGTCGCGTTCAGGGCAATGGCATCAATCCTTACGTGTATGTGCCGGCGGCCCCCGAACTCGCGCATCTGCGGGACGGCGCGATCTATCCGAACATCAACCGCGCCGATTATGCGCCGACGATCTATCCGCCAGCCGCCCAGTTGGTGTTCTGGCTGATCACGCGGTTCGGCGACAGCGTGCTGACGATGAAGATCGGTTTTCTCGCCTTTGAAGCCGTGGCCGTCGCGGCCATCATCGGCATCCTGCGTCAGCTTTCGTTGCCGCCCACGCACGTAGCCGCGTTTGCGTGGCATCCGCTGACGGCTTGGGAAATCGCCGGCAATGCGCACGTCGATGCGGTCTTGGTCAGTCTGATGCTGGTCAGCCTGATGCTCGCGCTGCGCGAGCGGACCTCGGCGGCTGGCGCAATTGCCAGCGTCGCTGTCCTTGTCAAACCGACGGCGTTACTGCTGATGCCTGTGCTCTGGCGGCCGTGGAACTGGAGACTGCCGCTGATACTCGTCGCGGTTTGTGCGTTTCTCTATGTTCCCTACCTCGGCGCCGGCGCCAAGGTTTTCGGTTTCCTCAGTGGCTATGTCGCTGAGGAAGAGTTGAGCTCAGGCGGCGGCTTCCGATACTTGAAACTCTTGGAAAGCGTAACCGGTCCGATCCCGCATGGCGGGGAACTCTACCTTGTCGCAGCTGCACTGATTCTTTCAACGCTGGCATTTCAAATTGGTTTCCGTCGAGTCCGATCACCTGCGGCAACAGTTCGGTCGACCGCGCTGCTGCTGATCGCGTTTCTCGTCCTACTGACGCCACACTATCCTTGGTACTATCTCGTTATTGCTCCGTTGCTTGCGTTGCAGCCGCGCCTGTTGACGCCCTGGGTTCTCACGACCGGCGGCTTCCTCCTCTACGACGTCATCGAAGGTGATCGTATGCCGCCGTTCGCGTGGCGCGAAGGGGGCTTGCACCTGATGGCACTTGTGGCGCTCGCATACGATTATCGGACCGAGTGGTCGACGGCACGCGCTCCGCCACTCACGTCATCGATCTGATATTTTCAGCACGAGCAACTTTATGAGCAACCCGGCCGTCGAACCCCTCCAATCGCCTCAGAAGACCGCCTTCGTCCTTGCCGGAGGCGGCAGCCTTGGTGCCGTTCAAGTTGGCATGCTGAAAGCGCTCATGGCACACGGTGTGAAACCCGATCTGGTGGTCGGTGCAAGTGCGGGCGCGATCAACGGCGCTTATCTGGCCGCACGCCCAGATGCTTCAGGAATCGAAGAGCTTGAGCGGTTGTGGACGAC
>JAYSUN010000202.1:0-5166 GCA_043719045.1 Hyphomicrobiaceae bacterium
GTTTTTGCTTGCGCGTGCCGACACGCGCGGTCAGCCGCGAGGATGCGACCAGATATTGCCGACTTCGAGTCCGACGGGTTCAGGAGCCAAACTTCAAGCCAGCTTGGACCAAGCCTTGATGAAAAAGTCGACTGTGCCGAAGTTGCCGGACTTCAAGGCGAGGACAAGATCGCGGCCATCGCTGGCGCGTCCGGCGGCACGGGTCCAGGGCACACCTGGATCGATTTCCGGGCCAATCTCCAGAGCTGCAATGCCGAGACCATTGACGACCGCGCCGGAGGTCTCACCCCCCGCGACCAGCAGGCGGGTAAAGCCAGAGGCGACCAGTTGCTTTGCCGCTGCGGCCAGTTCGCGTTCGACCAAGGCGCCGGCTTCGGCACGGCCGAGCCTGGCTTGGGCGGCGCGCACCTGGGTTGGTTCATCGCTCGAATAGATCAGGATTGGTTCGGCGGGCGGCTGTTGCAAGGCCCACAAAACGATATCGCGATTGCCGCGGGCTCCGGCTGCAATATCAAGAGGATCGATCTTCATCGCGGGAATGCCGGCCTTGATGGCCGCTGCGACTTGAGCACGAGTTGCCTCGGAACAGGAGCCGGCGAGGATTACCGCACGACCGGGCGCTGCGGTCATACGTGTGGGCGGTTCGATCGCCTTCATCAGGCCCTGCCGGATAAAGTTCGAAGGCAATCCCAGCGCAATGCCGGAGCCGCCAGTGATTAACTTCATGTCGGCTGCGGCGCGGCCGAGATCGTAAAGATGCGCGTCAGTGATGGCATCGCAAACAACATACTTTTCGCCGCGCGCGCGGGCGGCACGGAAGGCATCGGCAATCACCTCCGCACCTTTCGAGACGGTGGCAAAGGGGACGAGGCCGACTTTGTTTTGAGTTTGGCGCTGCAAAACCCGAACGAGATTCGAATCCCGCATCGGCGTGAGCGGATGATCCTGCATCGGGCTTTCAGCGAGAGGAACATCGCCGACGAACAGATGGCCCAAATAGACGGTGCGCTTGTTGGTCGGGAATGCCGGACACACGAGCGTTAGGTCCGTTTTCAAGCGTGCGAGCAGGGCATCGGCGACCGGGCCAATGTTGCCGCGGTCAGTCGAGTCGAACGTCGAGCAGTATTTGAAGAACAGTTGCTTGGCGCCACGCGCAAGCAAGGCATCGGCGGATGCCAGCGACAACGCGACTGCTTCCGCCGCCGGTATGGTGCGCGATTTCAATGCCACAACGACGGCGTCGAAACCGTCGAGCTTCGTATTGGCATCCGGCACCTGCATGACCTGAACGGTACGCATCCCCGCCCGCGTCAGCATCAGCGCCAAGTCGGTCGCGCCGGTCAGATCATCAGCGATACAGCCGAGCAGCATGGTTGTGGTTCCTTGAGCTTTTAGCACTACTCGCCTGACACATCCGTCTGAAGACCGTCCAGTTAAAGACTGCCTGGATCGGTCACCCGACAGTCTTTGGTCACTTCACTGTCAGTTTGGCTTTGTCGATGAAACGGCCATCCCAGGTCTTGGCAATATCGATTTTGGCTTCCTTCATGTCTTTGTCGAACTGCTGCAGAAATTCCATGGTCCGTTGGATGCCGTCCATCGAGATCACGCCGTCGCGCGAAAAGGCTTCGCCGCTGGCTTTCAAGGCGCGGATATAGAGTGCCTTGTCACCAAGGTGATATTCGACCGGGACAGCATCTGCGATCTGCTCTGGCGTAGCTTTTTCCAGCCATTTTAGCGCTTTGTAGAAGGCATTGACCAATGCCTGCACCGTGATTGGATGCTTGTCGGCAAAGTCGCGCTTCAGATAGAGCACGCCCGCGGGCATCGGGCCGCCGAGGATCCTGGTCGTCCCGGCCGTCGTGCGGGTTTCCTCAAGAACAATAATGTCACCCGAGTCTTCCAGTTTCGAAATCACCGGATCGAGATTTGAGATCGCGTCAATTTCGCCTTTTTGGATGGCCGCGACGGCTGCGGCACCCGTGCCGACGCCGACATACGACGCATCATCCTGTTTCAGGCCGGCCTTGGCCATCAGAAACCAAACGAGCATGTTGGTTGACGATCCTGGTGCCGTGACGCCGATCTTGGCACCCTTCAAATCGGCGACCGTCTTGATCTTGCCGGCGCGGTCTTTTTTCACAGCCAGGACGATGGCGGGATAGCGGCCCAGTTCGACTACCGCCATGATGTCCTGGTTCTTGGCCTGCATGCGGAGCGTATGTTCGAAGGCGCCCGTCACGACATCGGCTGAGCCGCCGACGAGTGCCTGCAATGACTGCGAGCCGCCTTTGAAATCGTTAATCTCGACCTCCAGGCCCTGGTCTTTGAAGTAGCCGAGTTTGTCAGCCAAGGTCAGCGGCAGATAATACAAGAGCGAGGCACCGCCGACGCCCAATACGAGCTTTTTCTTTTCGGGCGCTTGAGCTGTGGCCGTCCCAAGCAACAGCGCCCATGCAGCTGCAGCCGCAATCACTCTCGAAAACATGCTGTTCTCCCAGACGTCCGGCACGACGGGCCGTGTCGAAACTGGAGTTAGCAGGTCAGAAAGCCGAGTGCCAAACTTTTACGCCTTTGCCGCGAAGCTGCGCGCATGGCGATGTCCCGGTGGCGGTGCGTCCGCGGACTTGACGGTATCGTTGGCTGCACGCGGGGTCACCACGAGGCGCTTGAGTTCTGCGAGCAGCGCTTGGTGCTGTTCCAAATCGATCGTCGCATGGCGGAGCGTCTCACCATTCGTCGTGAGTAATTCGACGCGAAAGAGAGTGGACGTCGTCATCCAGGCGATATCATGGAAGGCCGACACGGCAATGCCGCTGAACAGTGCAGCCGCCACCAGAAAGCGCGGGCGCCAGCCGATATCCATCACGCCGAGGATGAAAAAGATAGCTGCGATGCCGAACACAACCATGACGGCAAAGGCCGGTTTCTTGTCCGCCTCCCGATCGGCTGTGCCGATGAAGCCACGAATTTGGCTGATCGGGATCGCGCGTGAGCCCAAGCGCAGCATCGGCCCCAGATGCGGTGTTCGATCAGCTGTTGTCACCTCCCACGTGGGGGCGCTGTGTGAAACTTGCACCAGATTGGGCGGGCGGTTAGGCCATGGCCGGGACATGCAATACGCCTCTGGGAACATCAGATTACCCACTATGGCTTGAGGATCTTGGCAAATTGTTAACGCGTTTGGGGAAGGTGCGGCACCAATCAGGACCGATTTTGCTGATTGCAGCGATAGCCAATGTGTCGCCGCGCATGTTACGTTTCAGACGTTGGAAGCCCATTTGCGATCTGCAACCCCAGACGAGGTCGTCATGCCCAAATCCACTCAACTGCTCATTGCCGCCGCAGCAACCCTTGCGCTCGGAACCCTGTCTTATGAGATCAAGCCTGCCCATGCGGCTGGAACAGAGCCGGCACCCAGCAAGTGTGACAAGCTGAAAAAGAATAGCCCTGAGTGGAAAAAGTGCACCGGCGGCTTGCGCGATGACATGACCGACCAGGAGATTTACTATTCGGGCTATTGGTTGGCGCGCACTGGCCAATACGCTGAAGCTCTGCAATTTCTCAACAAAGCCAAGATCCAGGATGAACGCATCTTGACCTACATCGGCTTCGCGACGCGCAAGTTGGGTGACCATGACACCGCCATGGGCTTCTATGGCCGGGCGCTGACCATGAATCCGAACTACACGGTTGCCCGCGCCTATCTGGGCGAGGCCTTGCTGGATAAAGGCGAGATTGGGAAAGCCAAGGCCGAGCTGAGTGAGATTGCCAACCGTTGCGGCACGACGTGCGCTGAATTTGTCGAACTGCAGGCTCTCATCGTCAAGCACGCGGCCTTGTAGGTCGGAGTGAAGCGCGTTTGCGCTGATGTCCGACGGTTTGGCACGGTTCTGGCCGACAGAACGTCGGACATCGCGGCGCGTCTCCAGTG
This sequence comes from Hyphomicrobiaceae bacterium, assembly GCA_043719045.1. Taxonomy (GTDB): domain Bacteria; phylum Pseudomonadota; class Alphaproteobacteria; order Rhizobiales; family Hyphomicrobiaceae; genus JABFRJ01. Next base: position 3,935 of record JAYSUN010000202.1, read on the forward strand.
ACTGGTCTGAGTGACGCGTCAGGCCACTGTGCCGACCAACAATCGCCTGGTTTCGAACGTCTCGACCAACGCCGCACTTGCCCAAAAGCGCGGCGCCACTTAAGGAGTGCGCAATTGCAGCATAAGGCGCGCACGACCGATGGCCATTCTCGTTGACAAGTCCACGAAATTGATCTGCCAGGGGATCACCGGCAGCCAAGGTTCGTTCCACACCATTCAGGCCAAAGCGTATGGCACCCAGGTCGTTGGCGGCGTCACGCCCGGTAAGGGTGGTACGAAACACCCAAGCCCGGAATTGGCCGATGTGCCGCTGTTTGACAGCGTCCAGGATGCAGTCAAAAAGACCGGCGCCAATGCGACGTCCATCTACGTGCCGCCTCCGTATGCGGCCGATGCCATTCTGGAAGCCATCGACGCTGAAATCCCGCTGATCATCTGCATTACCGAGGGCATTCCGGTGATGGACATGATCAAGGTCAAGCGCGCGCTGACCGGCTCCTGGTCGCGCCTGATCGGACCGAACTGCCCAGGTGTGCTGACACCGAACCAGTGCAAAATTGGCATTATGCCAGGCAATATCTTCAAGGCAGGCCATGTCGGCATTGTTTCACGCTCAGGCACGTTGACGTATGAGGCGGTGAAGCAAACGTCAGACGCCGGTCTCGGCCAGTCGACCGCCGTCGGCATCGGTGGCGACCCGGTCAAGGGCACCGAATTCATCGACGTTTTGGAAATGTTCCTGGCCGATCCAGATACGCATTCCATCATCATGATCGGCGAAATCGGTGGTTCGGCTGAAGAAGATGCGGCCGAATTCATCAAGCGCGAGGCGGCACGCGGACGCCGCAAGCCGATGGCCGGGTTCATCGCGGGCGCCACCGCCCCTCCGGGACGCCGCATGGGCCACGCCGGTGCCATCATCTCCGGCGGCAAGGGCAAGGCCGAAGATAAGTTCGAGGCCATGCGCAGCGCCGGCATCGCGATCGCCGACAGCCCCGCGAGCCTGGGCACGACCCTGGCGAAGGTGCTGAAGGGGTGAGGGGCATTGGGCTACATTGGCTCAGCAAGTTTTGACCCGAAGTGAGCCTACGGCAGCTTTCGCAGACGACGGTCGGAAGACCTCAGGAAGCGGAAGATCCCTGCGTTTGGTCGGACTCGATCCGCGCGCCGACGTGCAAACCTTGCACGCCCTGCAGGGGCGTAGGATTGTAGCCACGGGTGAAGCGCTGGTC
>JAYSUN010000203.1:0-5147 GCA_043719045.1 Hyphomicrobiaceae bacterium
TTCGGAGTTGGATCGCCGGAAGTCGGTTGGCTGCTTGTTGCGCCAGGCAAACGGAGGTGGAGTTATCGAACGCGAAGTAGCGGTTGAACGGGCGGCGGATCTGGAGTCTCGCGGCGATCTGACATTGTATGTTCGCCAGATGCGAGCGGCGATCCGCAAATTTAATCTGCGCGCGGTCGTGTCGGCCAATTGTATTGACAGCTATTTGAGTGCCGGTAGCTTCGCGTGCCGCGAAGAAGGGATTCCGCATCTGGTGATTCAGAACACTCCTCACGAAGAAGTGCGACAGCCTGTTTACTGTGATTGTGATGCGTATTTCGCAGAGTCGGAGCATTTCGCGGCATTTCTGAGATCGCAGGCTGCCGTTGGCGTGGTGCGCGCAATGGGTTTGCCCTATTACGATGAGTTGCTCGAAGAAGCTAGTCGCCGCAAACAAGGACCCATTTTACAGGCGTATCCGCATTTAGCCGGTAAAACGATTGTATCGCTGATGACCGGAGACGATCACTTCGACTATAGCGAGTTGATTGATGCCGTAATGAAGCTGATCGAAGAACGAAATGATCTGGCGTTGATTGTTCGACTACATCCGCGCGCCAGCCCTGAGCTTTTTAAATCACTGGGGGCGAGGCTTGAATCCGCCGGGCGCGGCGGGCGAATGCAGCATACGCCTTTATCAGGTTTTCTCGGTGATACTGATTATTTGCTCACTGCAGTCTCGACGACCGCACACTGGGCGATCGCGATGGGAATTCGGCCGTTCGCATGGGTTCCAACCGACTGGACACAGATCGCCGATGAAGTTCGTTTTTTGGACTCTTCCGTAACCACGAGATCAGCGGATCCACGCGAAATCGTCGCGAAGCTTAAAACCGCGATTACGGATCCCCGTGATGATTGCGCGTGGGAGGCTCGGCGACTCCTGTTCATCGACAAGCACATGACCGGTGCAGATGGCATGGCATGTGAGCGAATTCTGGACTATGTGTCGTCGATCTGTGCAGTTGCTCAGCGCCATGTCCGCGCAGCATAAGGACCAGCAACAAGCGGCAGGGCACGACTCGAAAACGAAAGCACCAGCGTTCCTCGTGATGCCCGTCCGCTTATGCATCAAGTCCATGATGTCTCTGTTGTTTGCACTCCGCATGCAGGAAACGCCAGTGACTGCGGCGGCATCAGCCGGGCAAGTGAGCCTGGAAATCTTCCAATACTATGCGCACCTGATGCCGATTGATGATCTTCCGAGGGCGTTGATCGACGATATCTCCAAACCGAGCTCTGAAACAGGCGCGGCAATGCCGCCTTAGCGGGCACATTTGAATGTCACTTTGAACCAATAGAAAATCCGGCCGGATGAGATCTCGTAATGAGTAAGCAACAACTGTCGTTGGCGAGATCCATGGGGTCAAACTTGCTGGGCGAGGCCGTGCTGCGAATCCCGCAGTTGATGGTTGATCTGATTTTGGCTCAGACGCTGCAGGTGTTCGAGTTTGGTGTATTGATCGGCTTGAGAACGCTACTGCAATTGGTTTCGTTTCTGGGGGACGTTCCGCTTGTGGCACTGGATGTTCGGTACGCTCAGCACGTCGGGGCAGGAGAGCTGGAGCGGTCTCGACTGCTGGCGGGCAGCGCCTTCGTCGCAACGATGGTGTTGTCCGTCGCTTCGGTGATTGTGATTGCTGCCGGTTTAAGCACCGCAGAGATACGCAGTGCATTAAGTCCCGGCGCATCCGTGTCGCAGTGTATGGCTCTGCTCGGCCTAGTGGTAATACAGGGAGCCTACTCATTTTTAGTGACGCACATGCGCAATCGTCTCAGATTCAATTTAACAAACATCACGCTACTGACGACGAATGCAATTTACGTGGGTTTGATATTGTGTTTGGTACCAGAGTGGAAGGTGCATGGAGCATTGTTTGCATTTGGATTGTGTCAATTGAGCTGTATCGTGGTTTGGAGTTTCCAGACTGATTTGTCATTCGGCAACTGCCGGCGACAGCTTTCCGATCTGTTTGAACTGTGCCAGACGGGAATCGGCTTTGCCGCAGTAGGAATGATGATGACTTGGTTACGCCTGATGTCACGGCCGGCCATTGCTTATGAGTGCGGAGTTGAGTCTCTGGGGGTTTTCGGCGTCGCAAGTGTCTTCGCGGGCGCGGCATTGTTCGCAGGTGGTTCTACAGCGCGTGTCATTGTTCAGCTTGCCGCCCGGGCGGAGGGTGCAATGACCAGTCGAGCCGAGCAGGCAATTCGGTTTGGATTCGTGCCAGGCGTGTGGGTTACCGGAATCAGCTGCATCGCGTGTTCTATCGTTGCGGGCGGCGGAGAATTCCTGCTTCCATATCTATCGAACCAGCACGCCGCCATTGAGCCGCTTCTGCTTCCTGTGTGCATCGCAGGAGTGCTGCATTCCCTCGTTGGATTTCTTTCTTCTACTCTGCGGGCCCAGTGTCGTCAGCGAGAGTTATTTACGATCACAGCATGCGTCCTGTTGATTTATTCGGTTTTGTTGGCCACAGGATGTTTGCTCGACATGCCATTGTGGTGTTTCCCGTGTTTAGAGTCGATTGCAGTGGTTGCTTTCGTCGCTTTGCTGGTTCGGCAGTTGGAAGCTCCAGTGGAAGAACGGTGGCGATTCATTCGGATAACGGGGCTGATGCTGTTTCTGACTATCTCCGCAAATCAAATTGGCGTCATTTCAGAAGTGTATTTTTGTCTGTCTAAGTGGCTTCACGGCGTTGTCTCGATTGGCTGTGGACTCATCGCTGTTTTGCTGTGGCTTCCCGTTGCCATCGGCGCGACAGGTCGATGGACGAGCTTGCAGGTCGGCACTAGGGACGTGCCGCTCACAGAGTAGGAAACGCTTCACGAGCTTTGACCATGCGGACTGTCTTGATAGTGCCGGAATGGCATTTCGCCCATTTCGCATCTCCGCTATTGTCCGGCAAATGGGCTGCTAGCGGTGCGTTGTCGATCAACTTGATTCCGATCACATCGGCCGAGTTCAGCGGGGCGAATTGCGCCCGGTACAAGCTCACTGATCAAGCGGATGGCCTAATCGTTTTCCGTGATGAGTTCCCAGGATGGAACTCGAATCCATCAGAAGGATCTGAAGTCATGTGTGGCATTACTGGAATCTTCCACTATCGCGATCAGCAACGTTCGGTGGACAAGCTCACGTTGCACCGGATGACGCAGTCGCTGGCGCATCGCGGCCCGGATGGGAGCGGTCTCTATTTGGATGGACCGCTGGGGCTGGGACATCGCCGCCTCGCGATCGTCGATCTGACACCGACCGGCGCGCAGCCGATGCGCAGCGCGGATGCTCAATTCGCCTTGAGCTACAACGGCGAGATCTACAACCACGCCGAGTTGCGCAAGACTCTGCGTGCGACCGACGCGGAATTTCGTGGCACCTCAGACACCGAGACCCTGCTGCACCTGTTGCGGGAACGAGGCACTCAATCGCTGCCGGACTTGATCGGCATCTTTGGGTTCGCCTTCTGGAACGTGAGCAAACGCCAACTGTTGCTGGTGCGCGACCCGCTCGGCGTGAAGCAGGTCTACTACCACGACAACGGCCAGCGAATCGTCTTCGCCAGCGAGATCAAAGCGCTGCTCCAGTGCGACGATGTCCCGCGCGACATCGATCCGGAAGGCTTCAATCAGTACGTCCATTTTCATTCCCCGCTCTTCGACCGCACGTTCTTTCGCGGCATTCGCCAACTGAAACCGGGTGAGTTTCTGACCATTGATGAGCAGGGAATCCGCTCGGAAACGTATTGGGAGGTCAACGAGTTCTCGACCACCGAACAGACTCCCGAGGAAGCGGTCGCGCACCTCAGTCAGTTGCTGGGCAAAGTGGTCGGCGATCAGTTGATGTCCGACGTTCCCGTCGGCGCGTTCTTCAGCGGCGGGATCGACTCCAGCGCCGTCGCCAGCTTCGCGACGAAGCACGGCAAACGACCACTCTTGTTCGGCGCTCACTTCACAGGGCAGGGTGTCATCGACGAACGGCCGTATCAAGAAGATGCCGCGCGATCACTCGGCTTGGAACTGCATCTCACGACCGTCGATCCACAGCGGTTTCCCTACGACCTGCCCAAGCTGCTCCATTCTCAAGATTGCCCGGTGATCGGCCCCGCGCTGCTGCCGATGCACCAAGTCAGTCAACTCGCCCGCAAGCACGTCACCGTCTGTCTGGGCGGTCAGGGTGCCGACGAAATTTTCGGAGGCTACGCGCGGTACGGTCTCACGCAACCGTGGCGCACCGGCCTGAGCCTCTTGAAATCCAAACTCTGGGGCGGACGCCAACCGCAGGCGGAAGGCTCTCCGGAAGGGGCGGCGGTCGGAGGTAATCTCTGGAAGCAACTCACCGACATGCGCAACCTGCGCCGGCTGATGGGGACCGTGCAGAACACGTTCAACTGGCAAGCAAACTACTTCAGCAACTTTGCGTTGGTCCCCGAGGGCCTGTGGCATCAGTTGCTCGCCGATCGTTCGATGGTTTCGCGGCAACGCTGCTACGACGTGTTTCGAGAACGCGTCGCCAAGTCGAACGCTCCCGATCCGGCGACGAAGGCGTTGCACTGGGACATCCAAGCGTGGCTCCCCGGTCTGTTTCACCAAGACGACCGCATGAGCATGGCGAACAGCTTGGAGTCGCGCGTGCCACTGGCTGACCCTCGGCTGGTGAAGTTTGCGTTCCAATGCGACTTCGGCCTGAAGATTCGCAACGGGGCGAGCAAGTGGATGCTGCGTCAAGCGGTGGCCGATGTCCTCCCCGAGAACGTGCTCAACCGACGCAAGGTCGGCTTCGACACACCGACCAAGAGTTGGATGCAGGGGATGCACTTCGACTTCGTGCGCGACACGCTCAGCTCTCAAGCAGCTCGCGAACGAGGTTGGTGGAATCAGGCGGGCGTGACCAAGCTCCTCGAAAGCCCGTCGCACTTGTTCTGGCACGATGCCGTGTGGAAGACGCTCTGCACCGAAGTCTGGGCACAACAATTCCTCGACTCCAAACCGCTCCAAATGACTCACGGACTGCATGACTCGCCGACACATGTCCGAGCCGCTTAACAGCCCGCTGAATAACGTAGGGTAAGCGTCTCGCTTGCCCGTGAGTGCGCACGAAATACCGGGCA
>JAYSUN010000204.1:0-5145 GCA_043719045.1 Hyphomicrobiaceae bacterium
AGGGCAGTTATGTCGGCAGTTGCGTTCCTTCCCGCGACATCCCGCGCTTCATTGCTCTCTACCAGCAGGGTCTTCTGCCGGTTGATCGGTTACTCAGCGAACGCATCACACTCGATGAGATCAATCTGGGCTTTGACCGCCTCGCCGATGGCGTCAGTGTACGGCAGATCATCGTTATGTGATGCCCAATCCGGGTCACGAGATGCCAATTCGCGAGGTGCAATGACAACGATTTTGGGCACCACTCATAAGGCGCCGGCTTTCCAACCTCCAGCCGGTAGCTGCGATTGCCATACGCATGTGTTTGGGCCTGCCAGTCGATTTCCTTACAATCCTGACCGGACTTACACGCCACCCGATGCGAGCATTGATGATCTGCTGGCACTGCATCGTCATCTGGGCATTGACCGGGTTGTCATCGTGCATCCAAGCCCTTACGGCATTGACAATCGTTGCAGCACCACTGCCATCCAACAAATCGGATTGAGCCGCGCGCGTGGTGTTGCCGTTATTGGAGCTGAAACAACGAATTCAGAATTGAATGCGCTGGACATCGCTGGAATGCGTGGTGCCCGAGCGAATCTTGAAACAACGGGTGTTTTCGATCCGAATGCGGCTTGGGTGCAGCTGGAGGCGACAGCACGTCGTGTGGCGCCGTTGGGCTGGCACTTGCAGACCTTTGCCCGCCTATCCGTCATTGCGGCTTTGGGGCACAGACTGGCGACGTTGCCAGTGCCATTGGTGATCGACCATTTTGGCAAGGCGGATGCATCGCAGGGACTTGGCCAACCTGGATTCGATATGCTTCGGCGGTTGGTCGGCAGTGGCAAGGCGTACATCAAATTGTCGGCTGCTTACCGCATATCGTCAGCGCCAGATTTTACTGATGCTGCGCCTTTGGCCCGGGCATTGATTACCGACAACCCAGATAGGATCCTCTGGGGTACGGATTGGCCGCATCCCGGCGGCAGCGCACGCGCGCGGGATCAACTCAATGTCCCAGAGCCGTTCTTCGCCATCGATGACGGCGCGGCGTTGAACCGTCTCGCCCTCTGGGTGCCAAACGCGGCCTGTTTGAAACAGATTCTGGTCGATAATCCGAAGCGTCTCTACGGCTTTTGAGACGCATGATCGCGGCTATGTCCGCTTCAAGATATCCCGCTCCAGGATGGGCGCGAGGCGGACGCGATCACACGCTGACGCCGGGCCATTCCAGTGTTTGCCGGAGGCAAGGCAAGCCTGCATTGCCCGTTCTCGCTGCAATTGCCAGAGTGTCAGGCCCGCAATGGCCAAGCATAAGATGGCCGTTATCGCGATCCGCTGATGGCTCATGCTCCATCTCCAAACTTATCGCGCCAGCTCGGGAGCGCTCCTTTGAACGGCAATGCTGATGCCTCGTAGACACCGCGCCCAATGGCACGTGCCAATACGTCGCCTGCGGCCAAGCCGATTTCAGTCAGATGCGCCGGGTGCGTCATCGGTTTGCTCTGCAAGCCCGCTGCAATCACAGTGTCGCCATCCATCGGCGCGTGTGCGGGGCGGACAGCCCGAGCCAAACCGTCATCGGCCATATGCGCGACACGCTTGGCTTCAGCTTTGGTTAAAATCGCATCCGTGACGACAAACGCGATCGTTGTCGAGGGCGGTGCGCCACCCTTCATCCTCAGTCGCAAGTCGTCGGGCGTAAATCTGGCAGGCAGGCCGCGGCCGCCGAACTCTCGCCCGACCTCATAGGGTGCGGCCCAGAAATGCGGGCCGTCGCCGATGGTCGCCGAACCGACGGCATTGACCACAACGATGGCGCCGACGGTGAACCCCGACGCGGTGACCATGCTGGCCGAGCCAAGACCGCCTTTGACTGTCGCGGTCGTGACGCCATAGCCGCCGCCAACCGTGCCGAGTTCAAAGGCTCCGGTGTGCGCGCCTTCCGTGGCGGCCCAACCGAGGTCCCAATACGGCGGTTTGCGGCCCCAGGCTTTATTGCCGCCGTTGAGCAGGTCGAACGTAATGGCCTGAACGGCGATGGGCACGTTTGCGGAACCAACACGAAAGCCGACGCCACGATCCCGTAGGCAGTTAACAACGCCACCCGCCGCATCAAGGCCAAAAAGCGAGCCACCGGACAACACCACGGCATCAATCGATTGCCGCGTCATTTCGGGCTCAAGCAGTGCGGTGTCACGTGCGCCCGGCGCGCCACCGCGGGTGACGGCTGATGCAACATTGTCGACTTCGATCAACACGACTGTCACGCCAGATGCGAGGCCTGCATCGTGGGCATGCCCGACCCGCAATCCGGCTAGATCGGTAATCAAGTTGAGCGTGGATGTGCCAGTCTGAACCATGGGACCCTGACAGGATTGGTGATGTGGTGTCGAAAAGGCTCAAGACCCGAACGCTGATCCCTTTACCACAATTGAGCAGTGCACCGTTCCATTCCGCGCATGATCACGCTATCGCGCCAGGTTGGGGCTTCACCGGTCAAAGCAAGATCTGGAAAGCGTTTGAGCATGGCGGCAACAACAGACTGCGCTTCGATGCGAGCGAGGGGCGCACCGATGCAAAAGTGGATGCCTTGCCCAAACGTGAGGTGGGGATTGGGATGACGGGCCACGTCAAATTGTGCAGCTTCGGCAAACACATTGGCATCATGATTGGCCGCATTGATCAGGGCGAACACGCGCTCGCCCTTGGTCAGCCGCTTCCCATGAAAATCGTGATCCACGCCAACCAAGCGGCAGATGGCATTGGACGGTCCATCGTAACGCAAGGCTTCTTCGATCGCTCGCGCAATCGCCACCTCACCTGCGGCCAAGCGCGCGCGTTGCATGGGATGCCGGAGCAGCAACATCAAGGCCGAACCGATGAGGTTGGTGGTTGTCTCGTGGCCCGCGAACAGGATCAGAATGCAGGTGGCAACCAGCTCATCTTCGGTCAGTGCATCCCCTTGGTCACGTGCCGTTATCAGTTTTGAGATGAAGTCGGTACGCGGTGCAGTGCGCCGACCCTTGATCACACCGCGGAAAAAAGTGGCCATGCCTTGCATGCCAGTCTTCGCTCGTTCATACTTATTGGGCACGCCACGCGCCGATCCGATGAACACGGCAAGATCGTCGGACCAACGCTTGATCTCGGGAAAGTGCTCGCGCGGAACGCCGAGAAGATCCATAATTACACGTCCGGGCAGCGGGACTGCGACGTCTGTAATGAGATCAAGTTCGGTTTTGGTTGCAATTTCATTCAACAAATCTTCGACAGTTTCCTCAATCTGAGGGCGGAGGGCGTTGAGGGTCGGTCCATTGAAGGTCACATTCAGCAAGCGGCGTAAGCGCGTGTGGCCGGGCGGATCGCGGAATGCCACCCAGAGGCCGAGATATTTGATGACATCAGCCATTTGCAGCTGCGTCTCACTTGGCAGGCTCTTGAAAAATGGCCCTAGCCGGTCAATGGACATGTCATTGCTGAGCGCGACGCGTTTCACATCGTCATAGCGCGTGACGATCCAGCTCTTGAGCGCCGGGCTCCAATGCACGGGGTCTTCGGCGCGCAACCGCTGGAATAGCGGATACGGGTTTGCGCGAGTGTCGGCTTGCGACGGATCATAGACCAGGGACATTATCGGCCTTCTGCCAAGTTTCAGGCCCTCTGCGTCGAACAACCCTGCCTGGACGTCAAGGGGTAGAGGTAAGCATCGCGCCTTAGACACTATTCGGGCTAGGTCCGCTTCTTCAACTTCCGAGGATTAAGCAGGTCGCCGGTTGTGTCCAGTTTGCGTGACATAAAGATCGCGGCATCCAATTTTTGGAAACTGCGCTTACGATAAAAGCGCAGGGCGTCCTCATTGTTCTCGGCGACCTCCAACACGATGTGGGTGCAACCGCGCAGCCGTGCCGCATGCTCGATTTGTTCAAGCATGAACTTGCCGATCCCCATGCTGTGATAGTCTGGATGGACGGCAATTTCCTCAACGAACAGAGGTCGCATGCCCCGATTTTCAAAGTACCGGTGGTTCATCCAACTCTCGGAGTTGTTGATCTCATAAGCATATTCCGCGTAGCCAACGAGCTCGAATTTTTGAGCTTTCTTCACCTCGAACACAAGTTGCTCGATGCCTTCCTGCTCATAGATGTCTTGAAAATGTTGTTTATGGCGCGGTCGCTGAAACTCTACCGTCTCCCGGTTCACATCGCGGAATACGCGCTTTAGAAATTCCCACACCTTGTTGATATCGCGCCGGTGCAGTCGGCGGACGCGAACTTCAAGATCAGAAGCTTCGGTCGCAAAGGTCATTGTGGCGGGGATCTCGGGCGGTTCAGGCTCGGCTGGCATGGCAGTTCTCCATGTCCATCACTACAAGCCGGGAGTTCTGCGGCGCAAGCCTCACGCTGGGTTGTAGACGTCCCTTGAACCGCTATTCCTTTGCCGATCCTATCGAGATGGTCTACCCTCTGTGTGCAATCCCGGGGATTATCGCATTGATGACCGCAACGCCCCTCCGCCACATCTTGACCCCACTGGAGAAATCCGAGCGTCGACTGGGTTTTTTGATGCTCGCGCCGGCCTTCACGTTGCTGGGCTTGGTCGTGGTTTATCCGATTTTCAACTTGATCCAGGGTTCGTTCTATTTCAATCGTCTGGCTGAACCCTGGCGCGGGCAGCCATTTGTCGGTCTCGACAATTACGCGCGTGCATTCGGTGACGATCGCTTCTGGGAAGCGGTTCTCAACACCATCCTCGTCGTTGTGGTGACGGTGCCGGGTGCTGTCGTCATCGGTCTCGGATTAGCGCTGTTGGCCAACAAGCCGTTCCGAATTAAATGGCCAGTCCGGCTCGGATTGCTGTTGCCGTGGGCATTGCCGCTGGTTTTTGCGGGTCTGATTTTCCGTTGGTTTTTTGAGTATCAGGTTGGCATCGTCAACAATATGCTGATCGGAATTGGATTGAAACCAGTTGCGTGGTTGACCACGCCGGGCCCTGCGTTTTTTGCGATTTGTTTGTCGATCATCTGGAAGTCGTCAAGTTTCGTTGCACTCGTGCTTCTGGCTGGACTGCAGACGATACCAAAATCGCTCTATGAAGCTGCGGAGGTCGACGGCGCCAGTACATGGCAGCAGTTCCGTGAAATCACCTTGCCGATGTTGAAGC
>JAYSUN010000205.1:0-1903 GCA_043719045.1 Hyphomicrobiaceae bacterium
CTCAACGAACTCGTGCTTTGGCGAACCGAGAGTTTTGGCGACCTGAGGGCCGAACGCGGATTTCAGTCATGGACGGTGAGCAGCATACGCCGCCAACTCGATCTCCAAAACCCACGGTTTGAGCGTGAATTGCGCGACGGAATTGAACGGTTTTTCCTCGGCTTCATGAAACTGTTCAAGGGCGAGGATGAACTGCCACGCCGCGCGCCGGATGAATATTTCATCCACGCTTTTGACAGTTTTCTCGCATGGCCGATCCTTGTTGCGACACAAGCGCTCATCGAGCGCGACAATATGCCATCGGTGCGGTCGCTGGTTGATCGCTGGATGAGGGACGAACAGGGCTGGACACTGGTTGGCGACCGTTCGGAAATGCTTGGGCGTGCGGCCCGCTTCGCGAGCTATGCCGTCGCCAGCAAGCTCGTCTTTTACGATGCCCTGCGCAAGCGATTCACCGACCTCCCCAACCTGACGATCAGTGATGCCGTTTCTGACGGCGACGGGCTGATCGAACAGATTTCATCTTTCTTCGATAATGCCCAGCATACGACGGGCGATTATGAAACCGTGTTTGGGTCAGTCACGGCTGACATCGGAATGCGGCTGCCGTTCTATGACCCTGCCGTTGTCAATCCGTGGCGCGAGTTCGTGCTTCAACTCGAACGCTTCGATCTGTCGAAACTTGACTATGATGTCATCGGGCGCATTTTTGAGCGGCTGATCGATCCCAAAGAACGTCATAAATACGGCCAATATTATACGCGGCCCGAAGTTGTGGATTTAATCAATGCGTTCGCTATCCGGGACGGTGAGGACGTGGTGCTTGATCCGGGCTGCGGCGGCGGCACTTTTTTGGTGCGTGCTTATGCGCGAAAGAAACGACTCGCGCCGCGCCTCAAGCACGGCGAGCTGCTGGGCGGCATCTTTGGCACTGATGTTTCGCCTTTCGCAGCGCATCTCAGCACGATCAACCTCGCCACCCGCGATCTGGTGGAGGATGCCAACTACCCTCGAGTCAAGCGCGTGGATTTTTTCGACGTGAAGGCGGGAGGTGGCTTTTTGACATTTCCCAAGGAGGGCGGAGGAAAGCAACAGATTCTCGTGCCACGTTTCAACGCCATCGTCGGCAATCCGCCTTATGTGCGGCAAGAGGATGTGCCGCCTGAAAGCAAAGCGAAATATGCAGCCGCCGCGCGAACGACGGGGTTAATCGCCAATGGCAGGTCAGACCTTCATGTCTATTTCTGGGGGCAGGCACTGGCATTGATGGCCCCCGATGCGCGGCTTGGCTTTCTCGCGTCCAGCCAATGGCTCGATGCTGAATATGGTTTTCCGCTGCAAGCATGGCTGCTGGAAAACTTCCGCGTACAGGCCATCATTGAAAGCCGGGATGAACCGTGGTTTGTCGGCGCGCGTGTTGCCACCGTGGCTGCAATTGCCGAGCGTGAAGCTGATCCAGAAGTGCGCGATGCCGGGCTGGTCCGCTTTGTCGAAATGCGCAGGCCGATTGCTGAACTTTTGGCGGGAGACAAATCATCGCAAGGCGCACTGGAGGCGGCTGAACATCTTCGCGACGCCATCTTGGCGTGCGAGGCCGATACCGAGAATGAGGGCTGGCGCGTCCGTGTGATCCGCCAGGGTGATTTGCGCGAAGCCGGGGTGCGGCTGGGTGAGCGCATCAAAGGCAAGCCGGTTTACGCGGGCGGTAAATGGGGCATTCCGCTTCGTGCGCCTGATCTTTGGTCAGAGTTGGTGTCATTGGGCGGTGATCGCTGGCGCTCCATGGCTGAACTGGCTGAGGTGCGATTTGGCGTTAAATCTGGCTGCGATGAATTCTTCTACGTGAGTGATTGGTCAGCCAAGGGACTGGCCGAATTTTCCGACACATATGAGTTTGAGCAAC
>JAYSUN010000206.1:0-5143 GCA_043719045.1 Hyphomicrobiaceae bacterium
ATCACTATCAACCACGGGAAGTGCAAATCCCGCTCGCTGCAACAAACCGCCGAGATCGCGACCATCGGCAAACGGCGCAACACGTGGACTGGCGCCGCCATCAATCTCACTTTCAGCCGCCACAAACGCTTGTCGCAGCTCATGCAGGGACTCACCACCAACAACTGCGGCCAGCAGCAGACCATCCGGCTTCAATGCCTGCTGAATCTGAACCAGTGTTCCCGGCAGATCGTTGATGTGTTGAAAGGCCAGCGCCGAGACAAACGCGTCGATCGACTGCGCCTTAAAGGGAAGCGCTTCTTCGTCGGCCTGGACGCGCGTCGCGCCGCCCAGCGCCAACATCATCTGCGCTGCGTCGACGTCGACGACGAGGCTATGACGACCGGAGGCGCGCAGCTGTTGGCCGAGTAAGCCGGTGTGTGAGCCAAGATTGATGACGGCGGGGAACTCGCGCCTGATCAACGTCAAGCGATCCAGCAAATCGTGAGACGCCCGCTTCAGGAGAAAGTCCACTGATGGGTTGGTCGCCCAAAGCCGGGCCGCACGATTGCGCCGGACCGACAGCAGCCGGCGATCAAAAACGCGAGGCGCAGCATCCGTCATCAAAACATCCGTTGCCGTTGCTTCCAGCTGTGCCATAGATTTGGCTGAAGCCAATCATGGTAGCAGCATGAGCGTCCAACCAGAAGCGGAAGAGACCGGGACACTGCGACGCGTCGGATCACGCGCCCTCAAACAGCATATCGCGGAAACCGCAAGGACTATCAGCGATTGGTTGCTTCCGCCGGTCTGCCTCGTCTGCAGTCGGCGTGTGGTGACACACAATACGCTTTGTGGCAGCTGCTGGCGGGGCGTCCGCTTCATCGGCCCGCCATTGTGCGACCGACTTGGCATTCCGTTGCCGTTCGATAGCGGTGAGCGGCAGATCTCCGCTGGTGCAGCAGCCGATCCCCCGGACTACGATCGGGCGCGGGCGGTTGGACATTTTACCGGCTGCCTGCGGGTGCTGGTTCACAATCTCAAGTACCATGACAAGCATGAGCCGCGGATTTTGTTGAGCCGCTGGCTGACGGCTGCGGGACACGAATTACTGGCAGACGCTCACCTCCTGATTCCGGTGCCGCTCAATCGGCGACGACTGCTCTGGCGGCGTTTTAATCAGTCGGCGTTGCTGGCGCACGAAGTCTCGCGGCTGAGCGGCGTACCCGTGGCCGTGCACGCGCTAATTCGCCGGAAGAATACTCCTGCGCAAGTCGGGCTGTCGGAAGTCCAGCGCAGCCTGAATGTGCGTGGTGCGTTCCAGGTGCCAACTCGCGCCAAACCACTCGTTGTCGGTCGCAACATTGTGCTGATCGAGGATGTCATCACGACCGGCGCAACGGTCAACTCTTGCGCGCGCGCGCTGAAACGAGCGGGTGCGGCTCGCGTCGACGTGCTCGCGCTCGGTTTGGTCACCATCGAGGCGCGTCTGCTCAATCCGTGAACGCCGCAATCCGCACAGTCTGGTCACATGGGCTGCGCGCCGCGGCTGATTGCAGCAATGCCGGTACGGGAGACTTCGACGAGGCCGAGCTCGGTCATGATCGAGATGAACTGCTCGATCTTGGTGGTGCGCCCCGTCATCTCAAAAACGAAATGCTGGGTTGAGGCGTCAATGACTTTGGCTTTGAAAATTTCAGCCAGACGCAACGCTTCGATGCGCTCAGGTCCGGTACCTGCCACCTTGATCAAAGCTAACTCACGCTCAAGCGCATCACCATTTGCGGTCAGATCGCTGACCCGATGGACAGGGACGAGACGCTCAAGCTGATGCTTGATCTGTTCCAGCACCGCTGGTGTCCCGCGGGTGACGACGGTAATGCGCGACAGATGCTTTTCGTGCTCCGTCTCGGAAACCGTGAGACTGTCGATATTGTATCCCCGACCCGAAAACAGCCCGATCACGCGCGCGAGGACGCCGGGTTCGTTGTCGACCAAGACCGACAAGGTGTGAGCCTCGGTGACCTCCTTCTTGTCATCGATGAAATAGGCTGACCCGGTTGGTTTTTGTGACATAGCTGCACTTTCAGTGGCGGCGGAGCAAGACGATCAGATTTTGGATTTCAAGTAGCTCGTGGCGATCTCGTGTCCGACCTCGTCCTCGCCCCGGAACCAAGGTTCAAGCAGTGCTTCATCGCGCCATTGAACATAAGCCGGGTGCTGCAGGATCATGCCCATGTAGGCGCGCGTCTCTGGTTTGACGGCATGTTGGTAGGTGTCGAAGCGTGTAACCACCGGGGCAAACATTGCATCGGCGGCTGAAAAAGCACCGTAGAGGAAGGGTCCAGCCTTGCCGAACTGCGCACGCGCTTCAGACCATAAGGCTTCAATTCGCTGGACGTTGTCTGCAACTTCGGGTGACCATTTTGCACGTGGCTTAAATTGCCGCGCAAGATTCATTGGACACGCCTGGCGGATGGCTTGAAAGCCTGCGTGCATCTCGCTTGATGCGGCACGCGCATGGGCGCGGGCAGCTGCATCCTTTGGCCAGACACCCGCTGACGGCTCCTTGTCGGCGAGATATTCAGCAATGGCCAAACTCTCCCAGACCCGCACCGGACCATCGATCAGAAGTGGCACTTTCCCCGACGGCGAATGCTCTAGAATATTTCGCTTGGTGTCGGGTTGCGACAACGGAATCACCGTCTCCTTGAACGGCACACCCAGCGCTTTCATGAGCAGCCATGGCCTGAGTGACCAGGAGGAATATAGCTTATTGCCAATGATCAGATGCATGGTGCCTCCTCTGCGACTGGTTCATCCGATGGCGCAAGCCCGTTGCAGCATCGGAACACGTCTGATATCATGATATCACTCGGAGACTTCTATGGCACAAATTCTGGTCCGAAACATCCCCGACGACGTGAAATCGCGTTTACAGCGGCGTGCCGAACTCCACAGGCGCAGCCTCGAGGCGGAGGTGCGCGAAATTCTGGCGCAAGTACCGGAGCCCAAGCGCGCGGACACGCCCACGGAGGGGATCGGCACAATGCTGGCCAAGAAGTTCGCTGCAAACCCCATCCCGGATGAGGATTGGAGGGCATTTGAACAAGGGATGGCCGAACTCCGGAAATCCTGGCGAGTCAGGCCGGTGGACTTCGACGAATGATAATTCTTGATACGAACGTGGTCTCCGCACTAATGCGGTTGGATCGGGAACCAGCGGTGGCCGCTTGGATAAACCGGCAATCAATCGACGCCATTTTTGTTACAACTGTGACAGTCTTCGAAGTTAGGTTCGGCCTTGAACGGATGCCTGCTGGTAAGGGTCGGCGTAGCAATGAGCTGCGATTCGCGCAGGTATTGGCCACCCTTGTTCCGGGACGCATTCTGAGTCTCGATCAACTGGGAGCGGACGCTGCCGCCCGGCTTCATCTGAAGCGCGGAAAGCACAAGGCCGATCTTGAGGCGCCTGATTCATTGATTGCTGGTATCGCCAACCACATCGGTGCGTCGATCGCGACACGCAATGCGAAAGACTTCAATAACCTTGGCGTCCCGCTGATTAACCCTTGGGTAGTTTAGCACACCAGAACTCAGCGCTTGCGCAGATGCTTGATGCCCTTGCGTGCCAACTGATCAATTCCCACTGGTCGAATTGAATTATTCCTTGATAGGCAATCGGTCATTGGCCTTTCGCCTGACAAGCCGAACTCTCCAAACACCGTCTTCTTGGCGCGTTCTGCCGCCCACTTTTTCAGTTTTGCGAGCGTCTTCTGGGACGGACTGTCGCTCTTGTTCTTCAAAAAACTGCTCCAAGAAATGTCGGTCAACCATTGCGACACATATTTTCCGGCTCTTACACCAGCATCTTGCCTTCTTTGCTGATAGCTTTGTCGATCTCGGCCGCGGAAATATCCTCGCCATACAACATGTCATTGTGGGCGCGCCCCGATGGGATCATCGGGAAACAATTTGCCAACTGCTGCACGCGGCAGTCGAACAGCACGGGCCGATCCTTGACGGCCAGCATCTCCTTGATTGCACCATCGAGGTCGCCTGGTTTTTCGCACCGAATGCCAATGCCACCATAAGCGTCCGCAAGTTTAACAAAATCCGGCATCGCCTCGGTATAGCTCTCGGACATCCGGTTGCCATGCAGCAATTGCTGCCATTGGCGGACCATCCCCATGTACTGATTGTTCAGGATCATGACCTTGATGGGCAGATGATATTGCACCGCCGTCGACATTTCCTGAATGTTCATCAGGATTGAGGCGTCACCCGCAACATCAACCACTGTGGCCTTGGGATGGGCAAGCTGCACACCGATAGCGGCCGGCAAGCCATAACCCATGGTACCCAGGCCACCCGACGTCATCCAGCGATTTGGCTCCTCGAATTGAATGAACTGAGCCGCCCACATCTGGTGTTGGCCAACTTCCGTGGTGATATAGGTATCGCGATCCTTGGTCAGAGCGTGCAGTCGCTCAAGCGCGTATTGCGGCATGATGACGTCGCTCGACGGCTTGTAGCGCAGGCACTTCAGGGCCCGCCATTTATTGATCTGCGCCCACCACGTCTTGTGTGCCGCCTTATCGAGTGCCGGTGCTTTCTTTTTCCAGGTGGCAAGCAGATCCTCCAAGATGTTGGCACAGTCACCGACGATGGGGATGTCGACACGGACATTCTTATTGATTGATGAGGCATCAATATCGATGTGGATCTTCTTCGAGTGCGGCGAGAACGCATCGATGCGCCCGGTGATACGGTCATCGAAGCGCGCACCGACACAGACCATCACATCGCAATCGTGCATTGCCATATTGGCTTCAGCGGTGCCGTGCATGCCGAGCATGCCAAGCCAGTTTTTGCCCGACGCGGGATACGCGCCGAGCCCCATCAAGGTTGACGTCAGTGGAAAATCGCTCAGCTTGGCCAATTCACGCAACAGCTGGCTGGCCTTGGGGCCAGAGTTGATCACGCCGCCGCCAGTATAGAGAATCGGCCGCTTTGCACCGGCCATCAATTCGACGGCGGCCGCGATAGCGTGTGGGTCGCCTTTCACTTTCGGCCGATACGTCTTGTGCTTGATATCACCCTTGCCGACATACGTGCCGGTTGCGAATTGGACGTCCTTCGGAATATCGATCACGATTGGACC
>JAYSUN010000207.1:0-5142 GCA_043719045.1 Hyphomicrobiaceae bacterium
GAATCACGATTTGGTTCACACCCCGCTGAGTCACACCGCCACACCCTACCCATTCTCAGAGTTTTCCACTTGCGGAGCAGTTGCGTGACTGCGGTAGCCTGCAAAACTGAGGAGAGAGAGAGAGAGTGAGAGGGAACTGCTGCAACTCGTCGGAGCCAGAGCGCCGCTCAATGCAATGTCAACGGCTGCTGAGCGCTGGGTGGGCGGGGACGGACCAACGTGTCACCAACCACCAGCAGGCCACCCTGGACATCGATTTTGACCGTGTCGCCATCCTTCACGTGACCACTGAGGATGGCTTCAGCCAGTGGGTCCTGCACCGACTTTTGGATCACGCGTTTCAGCGGACGCGCGCCGTAAGCAGGGTCATAACCACGCTCAGCGAGCCATTCGCGTGCAGCACCCGTCAGTTCCAAGACGATCTTCCGTTCGGCCAGAAGTTTCTGGACGCGCACCATCTGGATATCGACGATGCGACCCATGTCCGCGCGCTGCAGCCGCTGGAACACAATGGTCTCATCCAAGCGGTTCAGGAACTCCGGCCGGAAACGCGTCTTCACCTCGGCCAGAACTTGCGAACGCGCGGCAGCAAAGCCTGCTTCACCTTCGGCAGCAACAAGATATTCAGCGCCGATGTTCGACGTCAGAATGATCAGCGCATTCTTGAAACTGACCGTGCGCCCCTGACCATCCGTCAGCCGCCCATCATCGAGCACTTGCAAAAGGACGTTGAACACATCCGGGTGCGCCTTCTCGATTTCGTCGAACAACACGACCTGATAAGGCCTGCGCCGGACAGCCTCGGTCAGTGCGCCGCCCTCGTCATATCCGACATAACCCGGCGGTGCACCGATCAGGCGGGCGACAGAATGTTTCTCCATGTATTCCGACATATCCAGGCGCACCATCGCGGTCTCGTCATCGAACAAGAACGCCGCCAGCGCCTTGGCCAACTCAGTTTTGCCGACGCCGGTTGGTCCCAGGAACATGAATGACCCGATCGGACGGTTGGGATCTTGCAGACCAGCACGGGCACGCCGCACGGCCGTCGAGACCGCCGTCACCGGCTCCTGTTGGCCGACCACGCGCTGCGCCAGCGTTGTCTCCATGGCCAGCAGTTTGTCACGCTCGCCTTCCAGCATGCGGGCGGCCGGGATGCCGGTCCAGCGCGATACGATGTGCGCCACGTGATCCGGCGTCACCGCCTCTTGCATCATGCTGCCCGCGCTGTTGTCGCCGTCAGCTTCAGCAATCTTCAGCGCCTTCTCCAGTTTGGGAATGACGCCATAAGCCAGCTCTCCGGCGCGCGCCAGATTGCCTTTACGCTGTGCCTGCTCAAGCTCGATGCGCGCACTCTCCAGCTCCTCTTTCATCTTGCGGGCCGAGCCGAGTTTGTCCTTTTCCGCTGACCATTTGGCAGTCATGGCGCGTGACTTTTCTTCGAGCGAGGCCAACTCGATGTCCAACTTGCCAAGCCGATCCTTGGAGGCCGCGTCCGCCTCCTTTTTCAAAGCCTCGCGCTCAATCTTCAACTGCATGACGCGCCGATCGATCTCGTCGAGTTCCTCGGGCTTGCTGTCGACCTGCATGCGCAAACGCGACGCCGCTTCGTCCATCAAATCGATGGCTTTGTCGGGCAAAAACCGATCCGTGATGTACCGGTTTGAGAGAGTTGCGGCGGCGACAATGGCCGCATCGGTAATCCGGACGCCGTGATGCAACTCGTACTTTTCCTTGAGACCACGCAGCATTGAGACCGTATCTTCGACACTCGGCTCGCCGACAAACACCGGCTGAAAGCGACGCGCCAGCGCTGCGTCCTTTTCGACATACTTGCGGTATTCATTGAGCGTGGTTGCGCCGATGCAGTGCAGATCGCCACGGGCCAAGGCCGGTTTCAGCAAATTCGAGGCGTCCATCGCGCCTTCTGATTTGCCAGCCCCAACGATGGTATGGAGTTCGTCTATGAACAGCACGATGCCACCGGCCGCCGACTGCACCTCGGACAGCACAGCTTTCAAGCGCTCCTCGAATTCACCGCGATACTTGGCACCGGCAATCAGTGCGCCCATGTCGAGCGCCAGCAGCTTTTTGTCGCGTAGGCTCTCGGGTACATCACCCTGGACGATGCGATGGGCAAGGCCTTCGGCAATTGCGGTTTTACCGACACCAGGCTCGCCAATCAACACTGGGTTATTCTTGGTCCGGCGCGACAAGACCTGAATCGTCCGGCGGATTTCCTCGTCCCGCCCGATCACGGGATCGGTCTTGCCTTCAGCGGCAGCAGCCGTCAGATCGCGGGCATATTTCTTGAGCGCGTCATAGCTGTTTTCAGCGGTCGGTGTATCAGCCGTCCGACCCTTGCGAAGGTCGTTAATGGCGCTGTTGAGCGCGCTCGACGTGACGCCGGCGTCCGCCAGAATGCGATGGGCATCACCCGTCGGCTCTAGCGCCAGCGCGAGCAGAAGGCGTTCGGCGGTTACGTAGGTGTCGCCGGCCTTGTCGGCAATCTTTTGGGCTTGCTCGAAGACGCGCGCGAGTTCGGGCGACAGATGCAATTGCCCAGCGCCACTGCCCGAGACTTTGGGGCGTTTGGCAACCGAAGTTTCAGTTGCGGCCAACGCCTGATCAGCACGGCCGCCCGCACGCCGGATCAAGCCGGCCGCCAAGCCTTCGGGATCATCGAGCAACACCTTCAGCAGATGTTCAGGGGCGAAACTCTGATGCCCGTCACGCAGAGCCAGGGACTGAGCCGATTGGATGAAACCTTTGGCTCGCTCGGTGTATTTGTCAGAATTCATGGTCGTTCTCCGTCTGCGTGGCGCCAAGCCCAGCAACACATCGGCCCAGAGGGACCGCGGCGTGGCAGGATCAACCCTGGTTGGCCACCCCAATAGCGGCTGTGTGCTGGAGAGTAATTGGGGTAGGTCAATTGGAAATGAAGGGGCTCATCACGGTTCTAGCGAAAATATCCGTGCTGCCACGTCTGGATGTGAAGCAGCGCTCAGGGCACTCGCGACGATACGCGCTTCTCTTCATCCTCGGTGTCCCGGAGTTTGCGGCGCGCCTTGACGCGGCGGAAACATCCGGGATCTCGACCTGATCAGAGTGAGGCTCGGCCGTGCCAAGCCATTGATCGGGACAGACCCCGGACGAACATCCGCGACATGATCTGCCTTCGGCCCATTTTGCCGTACTCTAGCGCTTCTTCATTCCCGCCTCGCCCGCGTGGATGCCAGCAGGCAGGGCGGGATGATGGTGTTTGGTGGGTTTGCAGGGCAAAGTCGATTCAATTGTCGATGCGGGTGTCCTCAGGACGGACCTGGATACTGCGACCGGTCGCGGCGATAGACAAACATGCGATCGGCCCCGACGGCGTGGGTTTCAGCAAGTCGCCAGCGTGGGGCTTCAAACTGGCTGAGACCGGGCGCGCCGAGCGGGTCGATCCCGGCTCCTGCCAATGTCGTGGAGCCCCTGAACAACACGACTTCATCAGCAAGATCAGCCGCCAGGACGCTCTTCGTCAAGCGCGGGCCGGCTTCAACAAGGACGCGCCGGATCGAGTGGGAATCCAAAATTTTCAGGAGCGCACGCATGTCGACATGGTCGGTCCCCGTCAACAGGACATCGGTGATCATGCCGGCAGCAATCAGAGCCTTCGTCTGCGCGTTGATCGCACCCGCAGCACAGGCGAGCCAAACCTTGACCGGGTCGTTCGGGCCGCGGCGCAGTGCTTTGGCGAAAGCCGGAATGCGGGCTTGCGTGCTGACAATGATCCGATCGGGTGAGCGCCGTTCCAGCCCCGGAAGGCGGCACGTCAACTCCGGATCATCGGCAAGGATGGTCCCAATGCCCGTGACAATGGCGTCAGTTTCGGCGCGCAACACATGTCCAGCGGCTCGGGCTTCAGGCCCGGTGACCCAGACCGGACGGCCGTTGCCTGGGGCAATTTTGCCATCAGCTGAGACCGCAAGTTTGACTTGCACGAATGGACGGCCTTCCGTGACATGCAAGATATGGCCAAGGGTCAGAGCACGCGCTTCAACCGCCATCAGACCGATATCGACAATCACCCCGGCCGCCCGCAGTTGCTCAAAACCACGACCTGAGATGACCGGGTTTGGATCGGACAACGCGCAGACAACGCGATTGAGGCGCGCGCTAATGACGGCATCGGCACACGTCGGCACGCGGCCGGTGTGAGCGCACGGCTCCAGTGTAACGTACATGGTCTTGCCGCGGGCCCGTAGACCAGCTTCACGCAACGCCTCCTTTTCGCCGTGCGGGCGTCCGCCGGGTTGGGTCCAGCCACGACCAATAACTTCGCCGGTGGCTTCATCGGCAATGACGGCACCGACAGATGGATTGAATGCAGTGGTGCCGAGCCCACGCCGGATCAGTCCGACGGCAATGGCCATCATCTCGGCGTCAAATGCGCTACCAGTCCTGCAATTCATGACCCCTCAGTGTGCTTCAAGGCCGGTTCAACCGCCAAGCTGTTGCGGATTTCACCGAGCACTTCCTGGAAGTCGGCCGCTTCACGAAAGTCACGATAGACCGAAGCGAAACGAACGTAAGCGACCGCGTCCGTGCCCTTCAAGGCCTCCATGACCAACTCGCCGATAGCCGTTGAAGGAATGTCGGTTTCACCCATGCTTTCCAGCTGACGCACAATACCGGAGACCATGCGATCGACACGCTCTGGCTGGATCGGCCTCTTGCGCACCGCAGTTTCGACCGACCGCGCCAGCTTTTCACGCTCGAAGGGCACGCGACGGCCGGAACGTTTGATGACCGTCAATTCGCGCAGCTGCACGCGCTCGTAGGTAGTAAAACGCCCACCACAAGCGTCGCAGTGCCGCCGCCGCCGGATGGCCTGGTTTTCCTCGGCCGGCCGGCTGTCCTTCACTTGCGTATTGTCCGATGCGCAATAGGGGCAGCGCATAGCGTCTCCTCGGCTAAGCTGACGCGAACGTCAAAGACGCCACTGAATGTGATCTGGGGCGTGCCTTGGCAAGAGCTTTGTTGCCGCGATCCACCGCGGACGCGTGGGAGAAGTGCCGATTTGGTGCGGCATCAGCCAGTTATACACCAGCAAAGCCATTGGTTTGGCGCAGGGCTTCGCCGACCACGACGGCCGCC
>JAYSUN010000208.1:0-1901 GCA_043719045.1 Hyphomicrobiaceae bacterium
ACATGCGGCCGACGACGTTGCTGAATTCGGCAGGCGGCACTTCACCGGATGCCTTGACCCCGTCGAGCACGGCAAGGGCCGTTGCAAGCGCGTAAGCCAGCTCTTGGACCGGCGTCGCGCCGGCTTCTTGCAAGTGGTACGAGCACACGTTGGTGGGGTTCCACTTGGGCACGGTCTTGGTTGAGAAAACAATCGTGTCTTTGATCAGCCGCAGGGATGGCTCCGGCGGAAACACATAAGTTCCGCGCGACAGATATTCTTTGATGATGTCGTTCTGGATGGTGCCGGTCAGCTTGGTGCGGCTTGCGCCTGTTTCATCGGCGGTCGCAACGTAAAGCGCCAGCAGCCACGCGGCCGTCGCGTTGATGGTCATCGAGGTATTCATCTGGTCGAGAGGAATGCCGTCGAGCAGCGTCCGCATATCGCCAATGTGTGAAACGGGGACGCCGACCTTGCCAACTTCACCGCGCGCGAGTTCGTGGTCGCTGTCGTAGCCGGTTTGAGTGGGAAGATCGAAGGCGATTGAAAGGCCGGTCTGACCCTTCGCCAAATTCATTTTATAGAGTGCGTTGGACTTGTCCGCCGTCGAGTGTCCGGCATACGTCCGAAACATCCAGGGTTTGTCCCGTTCCGCCTGCCCCTTTGGACCCGCAATTGGAGATACCGGCGCGGAATCTGTGACGCCTGTTTTCTTGGTAGCCATGGTTCTATCTCGGTCTCAAGCCTATGGGCCCGCGTGGGGCCTCCGCTCTGGTCGTATGTGCCAAGCCGGTTGTTTAAGCTAACCTGAGCTTCCCGCAACGCAAAATGCTAGTACCCACTATCACAAATCCCTGGCACGTCTGATCGCAGAGGCCGAGGTGCCCGGCAGGCGCGTGCCGAAGAGCGATGCCGTCGCATCAATCAAGGCGCGCAACGCACCGGGTGCCCGGGATCTGCGACCCTTCGGGCGGCCGAAGATGCTGGCCAGGGGCGTCGCGAAGTCTTGACGATGCTTGGCATCGCCTGCGACCCCGTTCTGCCCGGCCTGCATCTTGGGCCGTCAGCCGTGCCAGGGATTTGTGATAGTGGGTACTCGTCAAGGTGCGTGAAAGCGTCAGGTCATGGGAATTTCTGCCAAGCTTGAAATGAGGCAAGGCCAGCAGCTGGTGATGACACCACAGCTGCAGCAAGCCATTAAGCTATTGCAGCTCTCCAACATGGAACTCACGCAATTCGTCGAGACCGAACTTGAGCGCAACCCGCTCCTGGAGCGCGACGAAGCCCCTGAAACCCCCTCGGCCTTGCCTGCAACCGAAGACCCGCCCGGCAGGACCGCTACGCCCGACCAGAGTTCTGGCGGCGACGATCAAGGAACGGCTGTTGATGAGCCGTGGCTCAATCTCGAAAAATCCAGCACTGAGGCCTCAGCTAGCCTCGATACCGAATTCGAAAACGTCTACCCCGACGCCACCGCCTCCGATATGGCGGCCGACGCCAATGCAGCCGGATGGGCATCACTGCGCCCGCAGTCAGGCTCGTTCGATGGCGAAGATGCCAACCTCGAGGCTTTTGTCGCCAACTCAGTATCGCTCAAAGACCATTTGTCAGAGCAGTTGCCATTGACCTTCACAGGCCTTGCAGAACGGCTGATCGGCCAGCATTTGATCGATATGGCCGACGAGACCGGGTATCTCATCGGCGACCTCGACGCATTAGCCGAAAAGTTGGGCGCTCCGCTTGACCTAGTGACCGAAGTCTTGGCCCAATTGCAAACCTTCGATCCGCCCGGTGTGTTTGCGCGCACGCTGGCCGAATGCCTGGCATTGCAGCTCAAGGAACAAAATCGCTACGACCCGCAAATAGCCGCCTTACTCGACAATCTTCCGATGCTGGCGGCTCACAATTTGGCGGGCTTGAAA
>JAYSUN010000209.1:0-15463 GCA_043719045.1 Hyphomicrobiaceae bacterium
CTTGGGGTCACGACCACCGGTTATCCGGCGATCATCAAATATGCATTCGACACTTTAGGGCAAGGCAAGTTCGACCAGCTGCAGCTCGTCTTGGGCGCCATCGTCGTCATCACGGCTTCGCGCGGTCTGTTTCTCTATCTGCATCAGATTGTCAGCAACACCCTGGTCATGAGCCTGACTGCAGATCTGCAGCAACATGCGTTCCGACATTTGATCAATGCCGACTATGCGCAATTGGCGCAGGATTCGACCGGGCAGATGGTGTCGAAACTGACCAACGATATCGCCTACGTGCAGGGCTCTTGCCAGCAGGCGTTGAACACCGTGATGCGCGATATCATCACCGTCATCGGTTTGCTGGGCTTCATGTTCTACACCGATTGGGTGCTGTCACTGATCGTCATCGTGATCTATCCGTTGGCGGCGATCCCCGTGGCTCTGATTAGCCGGCGCTTGAGGAAAACCGCGCGGCGGACGCAGGACCAGCTCGGCGACATGACGGCGTTGTTGAGCGAAAAACTGAGCGGCGCCCGTCTGATCAAGACTTTCCGACTGGAGAATTATGCCGCCGATAAGCTCGACCAGAGTTTTCGTCAGGTGCTGTCTCTGCGCCTGAAGGCAGTGCGTCAACGCGCGCGAATGGGGCCGATGCTCGAGGCACTTTCGGGCGTGGCAATTGCAGGCGTGATTGGTTTGGCAACTTGGCGAATTTCGACCGGCATCGCCACGACTGGTGATTTCATGGCGTTCGTGACCAGTCTGCTGCTGGCGGCAAACAATCTCCGCTCGCTCGGCAATCTCGCCACCAATCTCCAGGAAGGCATCGCCGGCGCCGAGCGGATCTACGAAATGCTCGACACGATTCCGCAGGTCGTCGATCGCCCAGGCGCTAAGCCGCTGCGGATCAGGGCCGGACAAATCGAGTTCAACAACGTTTCGTTTGCCTATCAGCGTGGCGGCGCCGTTCCCGCAGTGTCCGACGTCACGGTGTCCGTGCTCGGCGGCAAAACCGTGGCCTTTGTCGGTCGTTCGGGTTCCGGGAAGTCCACGCTGCTCAACCTCGTGCCGCGCTTGTTCGATGTTCAGTCAGGTTCGATTCTGATCGATGGCCAGGACGTCCGCGACGTGACCACGGCCAGTCTGCGCGATCAGATTGCGATCGTCAGTCAGGACGTGACGCTGTTCGATGACAGCATCCGGGCCAACATCTCCCTCGGTCGCCTCGGCGCCAACGATGCCGACATCATTGCTGCGGCTCGAGCTGCCGCCGCGCATGACTTCATCATGGCTCAGCCTCAGGGTTATGATACCGTCATTGGTGATGGCGGCGGTCGGTTGTCAGGTGGTCAGAAGCAGCGCCTCGCCCTGGCGCGCGCAATCCTCAGAGACGCCCCGATCTTACTGCTGGATGAAGCCACGAGTGCGCTTGATACCGAGAGCGAGCGCTTGGTTCAGGAGGCCCTCGCCCGGTTTACGAAGAACCGCACCACGTTGGTCATCGCCCACCGCCTTTCAACCGTGCAACGTGCCGATCTGATCTGTGTCTTGGACGAGGGTCGGGTGGCAGAAATTGGGACGCACAGTCAGTTGTCGGGGCAGAATGGGATCTACGCCGGTTTGTGCCGTTCACAATTGCTGATGCAAGCCGAAGCCCCATCGGCGGCGTTGAACTAGTCCGTATTGGTTTGAGTGGACACCGGCCAAACGCAGACAATGTGACAAACAAGGAGCCGGACCGCCGACCCGATGCGCAAGAGGCACTGGCTCCGTCTCCCTGTTTGCACGTCGTATTGGGAAACGGGCGACGCCCTGCGTTGGCAATGCGCAACCGTTTGCCTGGCTATCGCGTCACCAGCCGCCATTTTTGGTTCGAGGACGTGATGGGCCAAAACCGCCCTATAGGCTCACGCCAACGAGAGGCTTGCGGTTCATCCGGTCTTTGGTAGGCTAGCCAAAAGTCAGTCGAGCCTGAGACCGGGAGGTCGTGACCCAGAGCGTCGGTTACCTGGTTCGTTCCTCTTGCGGTCGGTCCAGCACCGGCTGCGGAAATCCTCTCTGCCCTTGCGGTCAATTGTCCCTCTTGCCGTCTTTCGTTTCTGGAAGCGATAGAAGAGACGGCATGCGGGAGCCGCCGGCACCACTCAAACAGTGAATGCCAATCGGATAACTCGCCCGGGTCGAGGAGCCTTTGATGGCCGAGCCAATCACGGGGCGCTGCATGTGCGGCGCAATTACATTTAGTCTTTCGGAAGCGCCGGTCGCGACGCGCGCGTGCTGGTGTCGAGATTGCCAGTACCTCTGCTCAGGCAATGCGTCGTTGAGTGTCTTCTTCAGGAAGCGATCGCTTTCGGTCAATGGCACGACCGCTGAGTTCGTCAGCGCCTCGAACTCCGGCAATCAGATCCGGCGACGGTTTTGCCCGAGTTGTGGCACGCCGCTTTTTAGTGAAGTCGTCTCCGAGCCGGAATATCTTGTCGTACGGCTCGGTGCTCTCGACGATCGGAGCCTGGGTGCACCGCAGAGCACGATCTGGACCGAGTCAGCGCCGGCCTGGGTGCCTTTTGATCACGCCTGGGTTCGCCATCCTCGGCAACCCAAATAGGCGTTCGGCGGGCAGGGCCGTCGGCGGCTGTGCTTCCAATGAACGGATGCAACTTGTTCAGGGCATACGGTACAATCGAAGTGGCTTAGTCTGCTCACGCCGAATGAGACCCTTGGCCTCTAAGTCAAGTTGAACGGCCTTCAACCACCATCCCGCCTTCTCACCATTCGGAAACAGGTCTTGCGGCAGGTGTGCAAGCAATGAAGCCTTTGCTTCGGCGACGGTGATGCCGGGCGCTTTGGTGGGTAGCACCTTCACCAACGCGACACGCATCGCGGTGTACTTTTTACTGTCGACGCGCGTGACGTGCCCTGGAGAGGTGAAGTTCTCGATTGCGATCTTATCGTCAGGCATCGACCGAACCTCGGACAAAGTTGATCTTGGGTGCCCTGAAACCCATCGCACCCCAGGCTCGCATCAGCTTCCACATGAAGCCGAGAGTATGCTTGTTCGGACTTGGAATATTGTCGGTGAACTCGACGCCCAACCTGCGATGTAACGTCATCGTCCGCATTTCGAGAGGCGGTTGATCGCCCGGGTCAAATCGAGCCTTGTATAGTGACAACCAATGGCCGCTCTCGAACTCTAAGAACATTGCGGAATTGCAGCAGGTCGCGATGATGCGGCGGGTCGACGATGTCGGTTTAAGCCTGTGCTCACGCAAGAGTTCGGCGCCATGTTGGCAAGCCACGCGATCCTTGCGTTGCATAACAAAATGCGATCCTCCATCACTGTCCGCGAGCGGCTCCGCTCCCGGCAGTGATCCAATTCTTTGGGCGGCCCCCTGACAGCTGAGGCAGTAGCAGGCAACCGTCATGATCGGCGGGCCTTCGACCGCCAAGGTTGCTCTGCCGCATTTGCAACGAGCGATATGCTGCTCGTTTGGTCTGCCGCCGCTCGGATCCACGTTGAAGCCCTTCTCTGAACACTTGTCGCCGCACGCGAACCAATCTAGGTTGATATCAACCTACAAAACACGATCAACGCCGTCAACCCAGGCTTCGAGCCATGCGCGAGGAACTCCCCCTCTCTGTCACGCACGAAGTGCGCGACCGTTGTCTTTGCCTTCATCTGCAGCGCGCCGCGCGCGCGATTGGCAGGCGCTTCGATGAGGCGTTGAAACCCGTTGGATTGAACCAGGGCCAGTATTCTCTGCTGATCTCACTCAATCGGCCAGATGCGCCACGCCTCAGTGACGTGGCGCATTTGCTCGCGCTGGATCGCACCACCCTCACCGCCAATCTGAAGCCGCTGGCACGTCGCGGCCTACTATCGATCATTGACGATCGCGATGATAAGCGAATCCGCAGGCTCGCGTTGACGAAAGAGGGTCGAATTGTCCTGCGCCGCGCAGTGCCGATCTGGCGCAGAACCCATGCCGAGATCGACGCAGTGGTGCCAAGGGGTGACCTGGGCCTACTTAGGGCAGATCTGTTGGCTTTAACATTTGGCCCGAGAACGGGCGGTGGTTGAGCACAGGGCCAACCTCAATGAAGGCCCCTTCGGCTCTACCCCGAAAAGCTGCCGTGAACGTGGGCAGTCCGTAGCTTTTTTCGATGCACCCTCCTGGCCCACGGCCGATGTGGCGGCCGTCGCCGGGACTTTCCGCAGTTGACCCTATCGCGTTGGCGTTCGTCAACCGTTCCCTGATCGTCGGCAATAGAGGGGTGGACCGTCCGTGGTCGCCATGCCAGTCTGACCAGCGCAAATGACCCGGAGCCGTCGCCCTTGAGCCCCGCGCGGACGGTCAGCGTCCGGAAGCCGCCGTGCGGCCCGGGAGATAACGATTGGGCTGCATAATAATGGTTTCTCGTGTAAGCTCGCGGCCGGAAAACAACGGAGTACCACATGCATGTCGCCACCACCGAACTCGTGAAGCTCCCGGCCGAGGAAAAGCTCGCCCTGATTGAGGCGCTGTGGGATTCTCTGGATGAAGTGGAAGTTCCGATGCCCGACTGGCACCGCGACGTTCTCGAAGCACGCGCGGCCACGGAAGATGCGGAAGGCGGCGACAGCTGGGAAGCGGTGAAGGCGCGCTTGCTCGCCAGCAAATGACGTTGCGCCTTCGCGTTTTGAGTTCCGCAGAGCGGGACCTCGCCGACGCAGCTGACTGGTATGCTTCGCAAGACGAGCGGTTCCGATTGCAGTTTATTGCTGCGGTCCAAGCAGCGTTCTTGAAAATCGTTGCCAAGCCCGATGGCTATGCGAAACGGTTTCGTGACTATCGCGCAGTTCTCGTCCGCCGCTTTCCGTACACAATCTATTATCGTCTTGTGCCAAGTGAGATTAGGATCGCTGCGGTCCTGCATCAAAGCCGAGGATCAAAGGCGCGATCACGGCGATTGACTGCTGGACGACGCAAGTGAGTTTGCTGAGATGCCGCACGATCACGCACTTGCCCGGAAACTCTCCAGCTCCGGCTGCATATTTCGCAACGCTGACGGTCGCAGCCTCCTCGTCAAGCCGACTTACAAGTCCGGCTGGGAAATTCCCGGCGGCATCGCGGAGGTGCATGAGACGCCACGTCAAACAGCCGAGAGAGAAGTGTTCGAGGAACTTGGCTTGCGAATTCGTGTTGGACGGCCCCTGTGCGTCGACCACCGGCTTCGGACGGATGGACAGTTTGATAGCCTTCAATTCTTGTTTTACGGCGGCGTACTGCTAGAGCGCGACGTCGCGGCTATTCGATTGCCCGAGTGGGAACTCTCGGAGTTCCGTTTCGTAGAAGCAGTCGATATCTCGAATTTCGTCGTTGAAGCCGTTGCGCTCCGCGTCGCGTGCGGCCTTCGCGCGCTTGCGAGCGGTCGATTGCTCTACCTGGAAGATGGTCTTGCCGTGGATTAATGCGAAGGGCTTCCGCACTACCTCCATTACCGACCGCGTCGGATGCCACTGCCAAAGAGCGCAGGATGTACGCTTTTGGCCCAGTCCCACAACGTTCTCTTCGTCAGCATTTCACAGCAGCGGAAGTCGGCGGTCAAGAGATTGCAGAACGACCCACGGCAGAGACGGGTCATTTGCTGCCAACATGTTTGCCAAGCAAGTGACCGAGCTGACGGCCGCTTGACGGCTTCTCGTGAACAAGACATCGAGAGTTGTGAGCAAGCGGCAGTTCACCCTGACCCTCATCCCGTTTGTGCGGCAGGGCTGCGAGCCGCGAGTTGCAAGTCTTGCCTCGTTTCGTGGCAGCGCTTGCCCCACGTCTGGTTCCCTCAGCCTGGGTTCCGCGCACAGATGATCTTGAGGCGGCAACGGCAATTTGATGGCGTCGTGGGAGCTATGTTATGCCGTCTCCGAAACCGTCTCGCTGCTCGCTGATCCCCACGTCACGACGACGGTCGCATCAAGGACAGTCGCAGTCAGAGTCAAGCGCGGCTCGGAAGTTGGGCCGCCAGCAGCGCGTCGAGCCGCCGACGCGTCGGCAGGCCTGCCCGGCCACCAAGCCGAGTGCATTTCTCGGCCGCCGTGATGGCACCGGCCCGGGCACAGATCTCGCTCGGATGGCCTTCACCCAGCAGCAATGCAAACGCTCCGTGAAAAGCGTCGCCCGCCCCGGTGGTGTCGATCACATCCACAGCCGGCGCTGGGATCTCGTGAAAAGTGCCGGCCTCGAAAAACAGATAGCCATGTTCGCCGCGCGTCACGCCGGCATGGTGCACACCGAGGCTCACGACGTGTTGCAGTTTTTCGCGTTCAGACTGGCCCGGGGCAAACTCGCCGAGCCCGGGACTTGAAAAGATGGCATAGTCGGTCAAGGCCAACAGCTCGGGCATGATTTCGCGCGCGCCGAGATCGGCGTCCAGCACAGTCGGTACACCTTCGGCCCGGGCCCGGGTAAACACCTGTCGCAGGCCTTCCAACCAACGGATATCGCCGAGGACCGCGCCCGCACCTTTGACACGTTCGAGTGGTAACCAATCGGTGCTCGAGGGCATGCCGGTGTCGCGGTTGTTGACGATCAAGCGCTCGCCCCGGTCATCGACAATGATTGCCGACGTTGACGATCGCGCGTCCTCAAACACCTGGACATAGCGGACATCGACCTTCTCGGCCTTCAAGCCGGCCTTGATGGCGAGACCTGCTGCATCGTCGCCAACCCGGCTCCATAGCTCGACTTTGCCGCCTAAGCGCGCAATCGCGACCGAAGCGTTCGCGGCCATCCCGCCGCCGACTTCGATATGCTCGAGGGCCCGAACTTTGGTTGGCTGGGGAGGGAAGGCTTCGATCCGGTAGATGCGATCGAGGGCTGCGTGGCCAATCGTGATTATGCGGCGGGGCGCGGGCATCAGACGTTCCAAGGTTCACCAACGGCTCCGACCACCGCGCGGCGATGCCGGTTGCTGGAGGATTCGTTGCGAGTGTAGCAGAGTATCACGCAGCCGCTACCCGCCATGATGCCTCTACATCGGCTGTGTGCGCCCGGTTTCCCAGCCGATCAGCGCGCGTTTGCGGGTTAGACCCCAATGGTAGCCGGCCAACTGCCCATCGCCGCGCATGACCCGGTGGCACGGTACAGCAAACGAAATCGGATTGCGCCCGACCGCAGTCCCCACGGCACGCGACGCCGTGGGTTGCCGCAGGTGCCGCGCGATATCGGCGTAACTCACTGCCCGCCCCATCGGAATCTTCAACAACGCTTCCCAGACCCGGACTTCAAAATCGGTGCCGATCAAGACCAGTCGAACCGGTTTTTCAGCCTGCCATTTCTGCGGCTGGAACACGCGTGCGGCGAACGGCGCGGTTGCCGCGATATCCTGGCGATAGGTCGCGCGCGGCCACCGCCGTGTCATATCCGCCAGCGCCTCGGCATGGGTTTGGTTGACGTCCTCATTGACGAACGCAATGCCACAGACACCACGGGCGGTTGCCATCACCAGGGCCTCGCCGAACGGGCAGCCATGAAAGCCATAGACGATTTCCAGCCCCTCGCCCCGCCGCTTGTAGTCGCCGGGGGTCATGGCCTCATGCGTGACGAACAAATCATGCAGCCGCCCGCCACCGGACAAGCCGACCTCATGCGCGGCCTCCAGGACACTGGCTGAGCCTTCCAGCAATGCCCGTGCCCGATCCAGAGCCATCGCTTGGACGAACTCCTTGGGCGACAGCCCACACCACCGCTTGAACAGTTTTTGCGCATGCGCAGGGGACAGCCCCATATGCCCCGCTAGATCTTCCAGCGCCGGATGCTGGTTCCAACTGTCAGATAAAAACGTCACGGCGCGCCGGATCAGCGCGTAGTCGCCGGTCTCGCCGAGGACGGGTGCGAGCACCCTTGAGGGGGTCGGTTTGATCTGCAGCATGGTGGGCCTCATGGCGTCTGGGTATGTCGAATAAGCCTGACACTATTCCGACCTTGACCGCCATTCGACCCGTTTCTTGACGTCCCGCAGTATCGGCTGGTTTCCGGACTTAAATTCCGAGCACTATCTTCCGAGCAACAAGTTCGGCAGCCACAGTGTCAGCGCGGGGATATAGGTGACCAGGCCGAGCACGATCAGCATCGGGATGTAGAAAATCAGTACCCCACGCGAAAGTTGTTCCATCGTGACTTTGCCGATGGCGCAGCCAACCGCGAGAGTTGGACCAACCGGTGGCGTCAAAAGCCCGATGCCCAGATTGAAGATCATGATGATACCGAAGTGGACGGGGTCAATGCCATATTTCTGGATGATCGGCAGGAACACCGGCGTGCAGATCAGCAGCATGGGCGCGAGGTCCATGAAGGTGCCGAGGATCAACAAGAGAACGTTCACGTAAAGTAGGAAAACGTATTTGTCGTCGGTGACGCTGGCGAAGAACTCAGCGGCCAGTGCAGGGATACGCATCAACGTCATCATGTACCCGAAGGCGACCGAGAACCCGATCATGATCATGACCATGCCAACGGTGCGGATCACTCTGCCGATCAGCAGCGGCAGGTCGCTCCATTTGTAAGAGCGGTAGATGAACATGGTGACGAAGAATGCCCAGACGCAGGCGATGGCCGCGCTCTCGGTCGGTGTGAAGATGCCGGACAGAATCCCGCCCATGATAATGATCACAGTGACCAGACCCCAAACGGCGTCAGCGGCGATCTTCAGCGCATCCTTGAGCGGCACGATGTCGCCCTTAGGCAGCTTGTAGCGATAGGCGTAGATGAGCACGAACAACATCAGCGAGGCGCCGAGCAGCAGACCCGGAATGATGCCACCGATAAACAGGTGCGCAACCGAAACCGAGCCACCGGCCGCGAGCGAGTAAATGACCATAGTATGTGATGGCGGGATCAGCAGGGGCTGCAGCGATCCCGACACCGTGACGCTGACCGCGAACACGCGGGGGTATCCGGCCTTGATCATTTGCGGGATCATCACCGAGCCGATCGATGCGGTATCTGCCACCGACGATCCGGAAATGCAGCCGAACATCGTCGAGGCCAGCAAGTTCACCAGCGCCAAGCCACCGCGGATGAAACCGACGAAGACCTTGGCGAGGTCGATCAGGCGTGAGGCCATGCCGCCTTCGCCCATGATGGCGCCGGCGAGGATGAAGAAAGGGATGGCGAGCAGCGGGAAGTCGTCCATGCCATCGGAGGTTTTGAGGGCGATAGCCTCAAGCGGAATGCCCATCCAGAGTGCTGCCAGCACCGCGGCGAGGCCAAGCGCGTAGGCGACCGGCATGCCGAGCATGCACAGTACAGTGAAACTGCCGATCAGAACCAACGCGTCCATGGTAGACCCCCGACACTACTCAGTCGCGATGATGCCGCCGGCTAAATCCTCCGGGGTCGGCGGAGGCGGGAACCAATTGCCTTTCATGAAACGCTCGATGATGAACAGCGTGGTCAGGATGCCAGCAATCGGAACTGGTAAGTATGACACGCCAACAGAGACGACAGGAAACTCTGCGATGGATTGATACCACGTCTTCTCGACGAGCTTGATGCCAAACCAGATGAGAAATACGTTGGTCGCGAGCATGCACAGTTCGATGATGAAGCCGAGAGCGGCCTTGGCGGGCCCATCAAGCGCGTTGGGCAACATGCCGACGCCGATGTGCAGATGCTCGCGGTAACACACGACGGCTGACAAAAAAGACAGCACGATCATCAGCAGGATGGCGAGCGGCTCCGGCCACGACGAGGCGCTGTTCAGCACGTAGCGGGTGAACACTCCGTACGGAATGATGAAGGTGATCACGACCATCGCTGCGCCCGCGACGAACACGCAGGCCTGATTAAGCCGCTCCATGAAGGCGAAATAGGTGGATTTCATCTGGCGCTGCCCCCACAGACAGAAGCGGTCCCGATGTGATGCACCAAGACCGCAGGCGTATCACTGGATTGCGTTGATGCGTGCGATCAGACCGGCATGGGCCGCACCATACTTGTCCCAGACGGGTTTGACTGCAGCCTGGAACCCGGCCTTGTCCTTAACCTCGTTGATCACAACACCCGCGTCTTTCATTTTCTTCAAGCTCTCCTCCTCACGAATGTTCCAGAGCTTGCGTTGCTCAAGCTGCGCTTCCTTGGAAAGCTTCATCAGCAGAGCTTGATCCTCCTTCGACATGGTCTCGAAGGTCTTCTTCGAGAACACCAGAATTTCTGGAATCATCAGATGGCCGGTTTTTGAATAGAACTTGGCGTAGCGATAGTGCTGGCCCGACTCGTAGCTGGGCTCGTTGTTTTCTGCGCCGTCGACGACGCCGGTCTGCATGGCGTTGATCAATTGGTCAAAGCCCATGGCGACGCCGTTGCCGCCCAGTGAATTCATCGTATCGACGAATAGTGGATTGCCCATCATCCGGATCTTCATGCCTTTCAGGTCGGCCACCGACTCGATCGGCTTTTTCGAGTTGTAAACATTGCGGATTCCAGCGTTCATGAAGCAGAGGCCAATCAGGCCCGCCGTCGGATGGTTGCTGAGCTTGGTCAGTACTTCCGTTCCGATCTCGCCGTCGATCACTTTTTCCATATGGGCGCCGTCACGGAACACAAATGGCAGGTTGAAAACGTTGAATTCAGGCACCAGCGGGCCCATCGGACCAACCGAGATGCGCGCGATCTGCAGTGCGCCGACCTGCGCCTGCTCGATCATTTCCTTTTCGCCACCAAGCTGCATCGACGGGAACATCTGGATCGAAATGCGCCCGTTGGTCGCTGCTTCGAGTTTTTTGCCCATCGCCTCGACAGCTGCCACGGTCGGATAGCCGGTCGGGTGGACGTCGGTCGCTTTCAGCACCAGTTTGGCTTGAGCAGACACGGATTGGCTGCCGAGTGTGCCAACCGCGGCCAGGGTTGTGGCTGATGCGCTGTATTTCAGGAAATCACGGCGTTTCATGAGATGACCCATCTTGGTTGTTCGTTCCCGAAGTTCTTCGCAGTTTGGCCTGCCTATGCGGCATGCCCGTCCAGCTTGCGCCACTTCCGCTCGCCCGTGAAGGCCCGGCATGGCTTGTCTGATTGCAGGTCGGACTCAAAAAGTTGTACGATGACCTGATCTTCTGGTGAGTTACCACCGATGACCGAGGCAAACAAGATGACGCTGCTATCGCCGTTGCGACCGGCCAGGAACCGGACGGCGGATGTGATTGAACGCATCGGCGCCGAGATTTCGAGTGGTCGAATTCCGCCTGGTGAGAGACTGCCGACAGAGTTCAAATTGATGGCCGCCATGGGGGTCAGCCGGACGGTCGTGCGCGAGGCGTTGGCTGCACTCAAGGCCGATGGACTGATTGTCATCCGCCAAGGTGCCGGCGCGTTCGTGGCCCGCGATGGCGCACGTGTGCCTTTCCGGATCGATGCCGATGGTCTCAGTTCCATCGGAGACGTCGTCAAGTTGATGGAGTTGCGATTAGCCGTCGAGATCGAGGCAGCGGGTCTCGCCGCTGAGCGCGCCAGCCGCGCTGATCTGTGCACCATTGAGCGTTCGGTCGCGGCCATGGACACGATTATCGCAGCCGGTGGATCGGCGGTTGCTGAGGATTTCGCTTTCCATCAGGCCATTGCGGCAGCCACCGGCAATTCAAATTTCAAAGACTTTCTCAGTTTTCTCGGCCGTCATGTGATTCCACGGCAGAGCGTCCGCCTTGGGCTCTCATCAAACGTCTCTCAGGAGAGCTATCTGAAGCGTATCCAGCTTGAACACCGCGACATCCATGCTGCCATAGCGGCTCACGATCCGAAACGTGCCCGCAATGCCATGCGCCTGCATTTGAGCAAGAGCCTGAAACGTTACCGGCAAGTGGCAGAGCCGTTTCTGCAGAAATCCAAATAGTCCGTGCGAAAAGCAGCCGCGATGCGGAGGGCCGTTCGTTTGACCGCGTGCGCCGTTCAAATTCACCGCGTCGAGCCGCGAATAAGAAGCAAGCCGGGGATGACGTGGTGCGAGGCAATGGCTGCACCGCGGTTCAACTTGAGCACCTCGGCGACAGCAAGATTGGCCATCTCCTCGGTCGGCTGACGGACGGTCGTCAGCAGTCTGGTGGGGCGGCGGCCCTCGGCAATATCGTCGAAGCCGGACACTGAGATCTGGCCCGGCACGTCGAGGTTTAAGTCACCGCGGCAGGCGTCGAGGGCGCCGAGTGCCATGGTGTCGTTGGCGCAGACGAGCGCATCGAGGCGGGGGTGTTTGGCGAGCAGCGATAAGGCTGCGGCATGACCACCTTCATAGGTGTAGTCGGCGAAACTCGTGGCGCGCGACGAATGACGTGCAGCGCGGAGGGCGTCGTCAAATCCCTGACGGCGCTCTTCACTGACCGGCGCGCCTGACGGTCCTGCAATAAACGCGAAGCGGCGATGGCCGCTGGCGATCAGCGCTTCAACCAGCTGGCGCATGCCATCGGCGTGATCGCACCGGATGGACGATACCGGCAGCTTGGGCGCGCTGCGATTAATGAGGACGATCGGGATCTTGTGGGCGACGGCCTCGTTGACCAATTCGGTGGCAACCGTCGCCAGTGAAATGATTGCTTCCGGTCGGTAGTTGAGAATTTGCGATAGGGCAGTCGGCAAAGTGTTCTCATCGTCGACTGTCGTCAGCAGCGGGACCAAATTGGCTTTTTGCAGCGCATCGCTCAAGTCATGCACGATTTGTGGCGAATAGCGCAGGGTTGCGGTGGTCACAACCAATCCGATCAAACCCGAGCGCCGCGTAATCAGCGACCGCGCCAATTGGTTTGGGGAATAGCCGAGTGAAGATGCCGCGCGCTCAACCTTTTTCCGGGTGATCGGTGAGATACTGGCGCCGGGGCTGAAACAGCGCGAGACCGCCGACTGTGACACGCCCGCCAACTGTGCGACATCGTAAGATGTCGGCCGTCCCGCTGTCGCAGCAGATCGTGCCGAGTTTGTTGAAGGCCTCTGTCGCATTGCAATTCCTGGGAGACGCCAGCTTTCCGGTTCGTCAGACCTAGGTTACAACAACATCCCTCTGCATGCGAATGCAAGTGCGATGGCTGGTATGATGTAGGCGGGCCCGGAGGATTGGCACCATGAAGATAATGCAGGGCTTTAGCCAAAGATTTGCGACGCCCGAGGAGTATATCATCGGCATTACCTATGAGATTTGGGAAGGCCGCGGCATCGGTCTGATTGAGACTGAGTACTATGCCGACGTCTGTCCGGTCTATACGCCACTCGGCACGTCTCATACCGCGCAAGAGGTGACTGCCGGCACGCGCGCGACGTTGCTTGAGTTTCCGGATCGGAGCCTCTTGGCTGACGACATTATCATCGGGGCAAAACGGCCGGGATTTTATTCGTCGCATCGAGTGCGCTCGATTGCGACCCACCTCGGGCCCGGACGCTTTGGTCCACCGACCGGACGCAACATCACTATGCTGACCATCGCCGACTGCCTCTGCCGCGACAACCGGGTGGTTGAAGAGTGGCTGGTCCGCGATCAGGCCGGCATTGCGCGTAATCTCGGCCGAGATCCGCGTCTGCTGGGATATGAACTCGGCCGTGCCAATCCTGCGATGGCCGCGCCCGGAGTTGAGGTTTTGTTGGCGCGCTGGGCTGACAAGAATAGCCAGACCATTGAAGGAGATACAACGCTGGCCAAGACGGCTCTGGACGCCTTGACTGCGATCTGGGGCACCAAGGACGCGGGCGCGGCAGCACACCATTATGATCGTTCCATCCGCCTGGAGGCGCCGGGGGCCGAATTGCATTACGGTGTCTACGCAGTCCGGCAATTCATCGACAGTGTTCTGGCGGCTATACCCGACGGACAATTTGCAGCTCAGCACGTGATCGCGGTTAACGAACCGGCCCGTCCCCCGCGTGTTGCCGTGCGTTGGACCTATCATGGTACCCATGCAGGCCTCGGCCGGTATGGTTCCCCAACGTTCCTGCCGCTCGCCCTGCTCGGCATGACTCATCTCGAGTTTCTAGGCAATAAAATCAAGTCCGAATGGATGCTGGTCGATGAGCTGTCGCTCTATGCCCAAATCGCCGGCGCCCGTGGGTGATTGAGCCGCAACCGACAACCCAGTTATGCTAGACATTCACTCCCACTCGATGATCAACTGACCTCTCGCAGTCCTGCATTACCGATCGCTGTGCGAGGGTGTCGAAGGCCAATATCGTCAAGCATACTGTCACTTGACGCCACTTGACGTCATGGGCTCGGAGCAAGCCACGGGTTGAGCAAAACAACACCCATCGGCTCAAAATCAGCAGTGTTGCGCGTGACCACGGTCAACCCATGCACCAGCGCCGTCGCAGCAATCAGCGCGTCGCGTTCCGGGCGTGGATCGGGCACGTGAAGCTTAGCGCCCGCGCGCGCGATGTCAGTGTCGATTGTCAAAAGACGCACGGTATGCGGCCTCAAGACTTCATGCTCGAGCCAGCGCCGCAAAATGGCCCCTTGCAGCGCGTCGCGACGCTCCATTAGCAGAGTACCCCGCTCTAGCTCCAAGACCGTCACAACGGAAATCCAATGCGACTCCGCAGGTGTAAGGGCCGCCCACATGCGAACATTCGCATCCGCCCGCTCCGGTCGGCGCAATTCCGATATGACATTCGTGTCCAAAAGGAACATCAGTCAAAGTCCACGGGACGCGAAATATCGTCACCCATGCGCGGCGGATTGAAATCGAAGTCGCCATCTTCCTTTTGAGCAAGAGCCTCAAGCAGGCTTGGCCCATTGCGCAACAGCTTCTGGTAGTCTTCAAACCTCAGCAAGACATGCGCTGGACGTCCGCGATCGGTAATGATCACCGGACCCTTGTCGGCTGCCTTCTTGGCGCCGCCAGCATCCTGGTTGA
The DNA here is from genome assembly GCA_043719045.1 of Hyphomicrobiaceae bacterium. Classification (GTDB taxonomy): domain Bacteria; phylum Pseudomonadota; class Alphaproteobacteria; order Rhizobiales; family Hyphomicrobiaceae; genus JABFRJ01. The sequence goes on from JAYSUN010000209.1 coordinate 14,852, forward strand.
AATCACGGCTTGAAATGGTGGTGGTGCTCACGAGCGATCTCCATTTGCACCACACTATCGCCAATCGTATCGTTAGTCAAGAAATTGTAGAAACGTTGCTACTTTCACTCCCACTCGATTGTGCCGGGTGGCTTGGAGGTGATGTCGTAGACGACCCGGTTGATACCTTTGACCTCGTTGATGATGCGGGTGGCTGCGAGCCCAAGCACGTCGTGGGGAAATGGGAAATAGTCAGCGGTCATGCCATCTGTCGAGGTCACGGCCCGCAGAGCGCAAACGTGATCGTAGGTACGGCCATCGCCCATCACGCCAACCGTGCGGACCGGCAACAAGACCGCAAACGCCTGCCAGATCTTGTCGTACAGTCCGGCCTTGCGAATGACATCGAGATAGACCGCATCAGCCTTGCGCAGGATGTCCAGCCGTTCCTCGGTGATCTCGCCGGGGATGCGGATGGCAAGGCCCGGCCCAGGGAACGGGTGGCGGCCGACGAAGGCTTCAGGCAAACCCAACTCACGGCCGAGGGCACGAACTTCGTCCTTGAACAGCTCGCGCAACGGCTCGACGAGTTTGAGGTTCATCTTTTCAGGCAAACCGCCGACGTTGTGATGC
>JAYSUN010000210.1:0-1898 GCA_043719045.1 Hyphomicrobiaceae bacterium
CTCGGAGCAGACGGAAATTTTAGAAACTTGTCTGCTGCGCAGCCTTCGGACATCTAAAATTTTTAATCCGTCTGCCCCTGCGCTCCTCAGCCCAGCCAGAACGGGTGGGGCAAAGATTTGATTCGGATTCGGGGTCAGATGGTTCTGATGTCGGGGCCACTCTGATTATCGGTGTGGTTACGCGGGAGTGGTTGTATGGGCGGCTCAACGTCCGCGTTGAGCGGCGCACGGCTTGTTGGTGCGTCCGGTCTCGAACGCGTTGTTAGATGGCGGGAGGTGCATGCATTCATCCCTTTCAGTTCCGCCTCACCGCACCGGTCGCGGCACGGGCGGGTAGTACTGAGGTGCCTCACTGCGATTGAACATGCCGTAGTCGCGCATCACCTCAAATACACGAAAGTACTCGGTCGTCGAATCGGCAAAAAGTTTCTGGCCAAAGGCGATGCCGGCATCGGAGGACGGTACGTCAATAAGATGAGCAAAAATTCCGGGTCTGTAGACGCTCTCGAACACGTCACGCTTCCAGGGCGTTTCAGCCGGCAGTTCTGGACTCCGGGATTCCGAAGCAACGACAAAAGCCGGCGGCCGCCTCCTGGGATCGTTGTACGGACTCAGGCGCTCTGGACGCCACGCCGATTTTCCGGGCCGCTCCTCGTGGAAGACCTGTGAGATCCGAATGCGGTAGTCGTCGAAGACTTTCTCGCGACCTGCCTCTTGAACCGTATGGTGCTTTGGGTCGACCCGCCAAGCGATCATTGATCCCTCGTCCTGCCATATCTGATATGAGAGCAGGAGATTCCTTCGATTCAAGCTCTTGAACCGGTCGATGAAGAGGCAGCCGCCCATGGCTTCAAGGGATGGTTTCAAGGAAGCCGCGAGATCCAGATAGCGATTGATCTGCCCTTCCTTTATTTGAACCTCGAAAAATTGCGAAATCATGGTCGTTAGCACCTTATGAGATGGGCAGGAGGCCAATAGAATTTCCGAGCGAACCTATGAGAAGCACCATTCCTCGTGGAGCCATCTAACGTAGAGCTGAGCGGCAGACACCGGCGCGACCAGGAATGCCCGAAGCGCGAAATTGCCGCCCGCCGGGGCTGTCCGCTCAAGCGCCGGGTTGGACGACATTTTTAGCCACCACCCTCATACCATTTCTTGATTTCTCCAAGCGCATCTCGACCTGGCTGACCAATGTTGTTACCGATTACGCGCGGAATAGCTTGGAACTGAATGTCGTTGGTGTAGAAGCGCCGAAACTCGCGCCCGGCATCAGTGCCGATGGCGACCACCGCACTTGGTTGAAGCAGTTCCAGCTGTTGCCTTGTGTGGTTTCCCCAGCTCAACTTGTAAAGCGTGCGCAGGCCGCTGCTTTTTTGTGTGCGCCACTTGAGCAGATTGAGATAGGCGACGTTTGAAAACTCGTTGCCTGAATACTCTAAGACCGGCGCGACAAATACCTTATAAATTTTCCACGTTTGCATGACCTCATGAAGCAGATGAGAAAGGGCAGCGAATGATTTTGTAGCTTGTGCTGTTTTGCAATCGCGGAGTCGCTGCAATGCTTCATACATGCCCAGGTCTTCTTGGCCGAGCCCTTCCAATGGGCCACCGCCGGGATTCATTGAAACAAAGATGAGCCCGCCGGGACGGTAGTTGCTGCCGACATAGCCGGGTTGTGGAACGCGGTCTCCCCAATTGCGATTTAAGAGACGCTTTGCTTCCGGGCCGAAGATCGCCTCGGGGTTTAATCGGAGCGTTTCGCGCCAATGAAGGGCGAGCGATTTGTGGAAGTCAGTGTCCATGTCGGTTTGTCGTCCAACGTCGAAGCTGACTGGCACACAACATGAGCCGCGAAGCGGCCTCCTGATGTTGCGTGTCCGCGTCGAGCGACCAGTTAG
>JAYSUN010000022.1:0-20830 GCA_043719045.1 Hyphomicrobiaceae bacterium
CTGTGTCGCTGCGGGCACGCGGGAAGCCGAACGCTGTGCGCCAGCACTGACGCTCGTGCAAGCCTGGCACAGTCGCCAGTCAACGAAGATCAGCAAGACGAATGACGAGGGCAGGGATCGATTGTGGTGTCAGCCGCTCGGTTGGCTGGACGACGTGAACGTCGGTAAACACGCCATCCACCGGTGCTCGATGCACCGTTGTGCTGTGTCCGGCGGTCTCGATGACCCAATATTCGCGCACACCATGGGCAGCGTAGAGGCGCCGCTTGGGTCCGGTATCCTTCTTGAAGCTGCTGTCCGCGATCTCGACAACCAGGAGCGCGTCCGGTCCGCGCAGATCCGTGATCGAGATCGACCGCTACCACACTAATATGTCCGGAAGCGTGTAGGTGGATGCGGCCAGTTCGAATTGCTGCTCGTTGCGGATCCGGATGTCGGCAACGGCCCGGTCGGTCCATGCATCTGTAAGGCGCTCGGCCAGTTTCAGATGCAGCGGACCTGCGGGCGACATCGGCACAATCTCCCCGCCGATCAGTTCGAAGCGATCAGTGTCCGCGAAGACACCGAGCTCAGTCAGGCGCACGACTTCCGCAGCCGTCCAGCGCCAGCGCGGCAAACCCTCCGCTGCCTGCGTTGTCCGCCCAGCCGGAGTGTCGGTGGAGAGCGTGTCCATGGGCAGAACATAGCCGAAAGAGAACGAACGCGCAACCTTGAGCAGGCGGGCTTGAGCAGGCGGGCTTGAGCAGGCGGGTTAGTGGCGGTCGTAGACGGGGTGAGGCGCGGGACGCTTGACTAGATTATGACATCATAACACTCCGGCGCCCTGCATTTTGGCAGTTGACGTTTGAGCGCGGCGACAAGCGGAAGAAGGTCCCCAAAGCGATTGCTTGTTGCTCGTAGAACGACCACGGAGAAACTGCGCCCAGCCAAATTTCGCTGATACTGAAGGTTTCGATCCATCGTCACGAGGATGTCGAATTTTGTGTCGATCGCCGACAGTAACGGCCCATCCAGGAGATTGGCCAAGCCGACGTCCTGGACATGGGTTACGTCAAGTCCGGCCAAGGCATTCTTGAAACGATAGGGAATGTTGTTGTCGAGGAGGATCCGCACGGCTCGCTACTCTGCAGCACTTCGTGCCGCTTCAGTGATTGCGGCCTTCTTGGCCAATTCGAGCACAGCGATCGCATGGTCGCGGGTCACGTTCGGAAAGTCAGCGAGGAATGCGTCCAGCGGATCGCCGCCCTCGATGTAGTCGAACAGCGCCTGGATCGGCACGCGGGTGCCGGTGAAGGCCGGCGCGCCGCTGAGCAGGTCAGGGTGAATGGTGATCAGAGGTTTGGGTAGGGGCATAGGGCGGCTCCGCCGAAAGCTTGGCACCTGCTGCGCGTGGTCCGCCCAGCCGATGTGGTGGTGGAGAGCGTGTCCACTCCTAAACTTTACGGCGTCACGTAAAATCTTGCAACATGGAGCTTCAACTCATGGAGCCTCAACCAATTGAGGTCTCATTACTGCGTGGCGGCAGACTTGTTTTGGATCGCATTTCTGCGATCAACAGTCGTCCTACTACAAGCAACCCGTGCCGCCTGCTCTTGAGTTGAGGTCCACCCGATTGGGTAAACATTTGATTTCGTCGGCCTACTGACGCCAGCGGTCGCGTGCCAGAGCCTGACGACCTTATCGAATCGGGGCTTTGCATCGTCGATCCGGTCGGTCTTCAAATAGCTTTTGAGCGCGTTTCCGATGACATCTCGGATAACGACCTTGTCGTAGTCACTCATTCCTTGCGGGGCGTTGTACCAGGGATCAACGCCGAGCCGCTCCTGAAGGATGCTCAAGGCATCCCCCATTCGATCGTCGCTGCGGATGATGCCGAAGCACGTAGCGGTAAAAACGTAACGCAAGAGGTCCGATGGACCCGGAACTTCGTCTCCGGCAAAGTAAGCCCCAATTACCCTGTCCCGGCACAGTTCGTTGCAAATCGACGCGTGACGATTGCGCAAGAAGGCCTCGAATTGGTTTAAATGACCAATTCTCATGGCGTAGTCCCATGCCAGCTGGACAACAAATTTGCGAGCAGGATGACCTGTGGGTGTCAAGTGATCCGCGATCGAAACAACGGTTGACGAAGTGGTCTGGGCCTGAACCGAATTCGGCGCAGAGCAATGCACGAGAATCGCAAAGAAACCGGCGTAAAATGCACTGCTGTTGTGGTGCCACATCGAGTTGATTGCTGTCATGAAACCGCTCTGCCGATATCGCCAACTACTTCGCCTCGGCGGCTGCGGCTTTGTTGGCAGTCTCATACCCCGCGACCAACTTCTGGACCGACGCTTTCGTCACATCCAGCACGGGAGCTGGGTAGACACCGTAGAAGATCGTCAGGATCGCCAGCGGCGCCAGGATCGCGATTTCGCGCGGTCCCATGTCTTTAATGCCGGCCAGTGACGGTTTGTCGAGCACGCCGAAGATCATCCGGCGGTAAAGCCAAAGCGCGTACGCGGCCGACAGGATCACGCCGGTGGTCGCGACAAAAGCCATCCAGGTGCTGGACTTGAAGGCGCCGAGCAGGGTCAGGAACTCGCCGACAAAACCGGAGGTTCCCGGCAAGCCGACGTTGGCCATGGTGAAGATCATGAACACAAAGGCGTAGATGGGCATGCGATGGACGAGGCCACCGTAAGCGGCGATTTCGCGCGTGTGCATGCGGTCATAGACGACCCCGACGCAGAGGAACAACGCAGCCGAGACAAGCCCGTGCGACAACATCTGGAAGATGGCGCCGTCGATGCCCTGCCGGTTGGCGGCAAAAATGCCCATGGTGACATAACCCATGTGCGCGACCGACGAGTACGCGATTAGCTTTTTAACATCCTCCTGGGCGAGCGCCACCAGTGACGTGTAGACGATCGCGATCCCCGACAACCAGAACACCAACGGCGCAAATTCAGCACTCGCGATCGGGAACATCGGCAGCGAAAAGCGCAGGAAGCCGTAGCCGCCCATCTTCAACAGGATCGCGGCCAGAATGACCGAGCCCGCCGTCGGCGCCTCGACATGCGCATCCGGCAACCAGGTGTGCACCGGCCACATCGGCATCTTGACGGCGAACGAGGCAAAGAACGCCAGCCACAGCCACCACTGCATATCCCGCGGGAACTTGGTCTGTAACAGCGCTGGGATGTCCGAGGTGCCGGCGTAGCTGTACATCGCCATCATCGCGAGCAGCATCAGCACGGAGCCGAGCAGCGTGTAGAGGAAGAATTTAAAACTGGCGTAGACGCGGCGTTTGCCGCCCCAGACACCGATGATCAGGAACATCGGGATTAAGCCTGCCTCGAAGAACAGATAGAACAACACCATATCGAGTGCGCAGAACACGCCGATCATCAGTGATTCCAGAACCAGGAATGCGATCATGTATTCTTTGACGCGCTCTTCGACCGACTCCCAGCTGGCGAGAATGCAGATCGGCATCAGGAAGGTGGTCAGGATCACGAACAGCATGGAGATGCCGTCGACGCCCATTTTGTAATTGAAGGCGCCGAGCCAGCGCACCTCTTCGACGAACTGAAAACCGGGATTGCCGGTATCGAAACCGGTCCAGATCGGGATCGAGACCAGGAAAGTCAGGATCGTCGTCCACAGGGCCACCCAGCGGGCGTTCTGTTTCGCGTCCTTGTTCAAAGCCGCGATGAACAGCGCGCCTGCAATCGGCAGGAACGTGATCAGCGACAGAATTGGCATGCCTGCGAGTTTCATCGCGCAAAGCCCCCGGAGGTCATGACGAAGGTGAGGATGGCTGCGAGCCCGATCAGCATCCAGAAGGCATAGTGGTAGACGTAGCCGGTCTGCAGCTTGGTGGCGCGCCCTGTAACCCAGCCGACGAAGTTGGCGGTGCCGTCGATCAGGCGGTCGATGATGCCCGTGTCGCCGGCCTTCCAGAGGAAGCGGCCGAGGGCGTTGGCTGGCCGCACGAACAGAAAGTCGTACAGCTCGTCGATGTACCACTTGTTGAGGAGGAAGCGGTAGATCGGGCCGAAGGCTTTCGCCATCTTAGCAGGCAGGGTTGGTCTGGCGATGTAGAATAGATATGCCAGTGCCAAGCCCGACAGCATGGCGACAAACGGCGTCCAACCGACCCAACCGGGGATCTCGTGCATGCCATGCAGGATGTGGTTCTGCGGGCCCTCAAAGATCGACTTGCCCCAGAAGTCCTTGTACGGGTCGATCATGCCTTTGGCACTGGACGTGCCGATAAACAGTTTTGAAAATGCCATGCCGGCAAACACGGCGCCAAAGGCGAGCACGCCGAGCGGGATCAGCATCACCAACGGACTCTCATGCGGCACGTGGGCATGATCATCGGTTTTGTGATCAGCGCCGGCATGCGTATCGCCATCAGCGGCGTGCGCTCCGTGACCACCCCAACGGGCGTCGCCATGGAAGGTCATGAACGCCAACCGCCACGAATAAAACGAGGTCATGAACGCGGCCAGCACCAGCGTGTAGAACACGTAGTTGTGCGGCGTGTGCGCAGCATAAGCAGCTTCGATAATCGCGTCCTTGGAATGAAAGCCCGCAAAGCCGATGAAGTGCGGAATGCCGACGCCGGTCAGTGCCAGTGTGCCGATCACCATCATCCAATAGGTGACGGGGATTTTGTCCTTGAGCCCACCCATATTGCGCATGTCCTGCTCGTGGTGCATCGCGTGGATGACGGAGCCAGCGCCGAGGAACAGCAAGGCTTTGAAGAACGCGTGCGTGAACAGATGGAAGATCGCAGCCGAATAGGCCCCAACGCCGCAGGCCGCAAACATATAACCGAGCTGCGAGCAGGTCGAATAGGCGATGACGCGCTTGATGTCGTTTTGAACCAGGCCGACGGTGGCTGCGAAGAATGCAGTCAACGTGCCGACGAATGTCACGACCTTGAGCGCTTCCGGCGCGAATTCAAAAACCGGCGACATGCGCGCGACCATGAACACACCCGCGGTCACCATCGTTGCGGCGTGAATCAGTGCTGAGACCGGTGTCGGGCCTTCCATCGCATCCGGCAACCACGTGTGCAGCAGGAATTGCGCGCTCTTGCCCATCGCGCCCATGAACAGCAGGAGCGCAATCGTGTTGGGGACATCGAGATCGTAGCCCAGGAAATTAAAGGTCTTGCCAACGAGGGATGGTGCGGCGGCAAACACCTGATCGAGGTTGATCGAGCCGGTCAGCCAGAACAAGCCGAAGATGCCGAGTGCAAAGCCGAAGTCGCCGACGCGGTTGACCACGAAGGCCTTGATGGCAGCGGCGTTGGCCGTGTCCTTGTGATACCAGAAGCCGATCAACAGATAAGAGGCGAGTCCCACGCCCTCCCAGCCGAAGAACATCTGCAACAGGTTGTCGGATGTCACCAGCATCAGCATGGCGAAAGTGAACAGCGACAGATAGGCAAAGAAGCGCGGTCGACTGTCGTCCTCGGCCATGTAGCCGATCGAATACACGTGGACGAGCGATGACACGGTGGTCACCACGACCAACATGACCGCCGTGAGCGTGTCGATGCGCAGCATCCACGAGACGTCAAAATCGCCCGAGGTGATCCAGCGCATGATCGGCACCTTGAACGCCGCGTGGCCAATGCCGACTTGATAAAACGTGATCCACGACAGTACCGCTGCGATGAGCAGAAACGCCGTTGTGACGATTTCGCTCGGTCGCGGTCCGATGACGCGCCCGAACAGCCCCGCAATCAGCGCGCCAAGAAGGGGAAGGAAGACAATGGCAGTGGTCATTGTGGTCGCTCATGTTGGCTCTTGCCTCCACACGTCGGAGAGTTTGAGCCGGTCTCTGTCCTATCGTCATCCCGGCAAAGGCCGGGACCCACGACAAGGCTGTCGTAAAAAAAAGTCTTTCGGTGTTTCCGTGCCCCCCGTCTGGCCTGCCGTGGGTCCCGGCCTGCGCCGGGATGACGGAGGAGGGGCTCGAGCGCTAACCCTTCATCATGTTGATGTCCTCGACCGCGATGGAGCCGCGGTTGCGGTAGTAGACGACCACGATGGCAAGGCCGATAGCGGCTTCACCAGCGGCGACCGTGAGGACAAACAGCGCGAACACTTGGCCGACCAGATCGCCCAGGTGCGCGGAAAACGCCACGAGGTTGATGTTGACCGCGAGCAGCATCAATTCGATCGACATCAGGATGACGATGACATTCTTCCGGTTGAGGAAGATGCCGAAGATGCCGATGGTGAACAGGATCGCTGCCACCGTCAAATAATGTCCAAGTCCGATCATGATCTCACGTTTCTACCTTCTTATGACGGCGCCACCACGTCAGCAGGCCGTATAACGACAGCAGCACGAGCGCGACGAAGCCGCCCAAGAACAGTCCGTAGGCATTCTGCTCGGAGTTGCCACTCGGCCATGCAATCCAGGAAGCGCATCCGAGCAGGAGTACCCAACCGACGCGTCGCCCCGTCACGTGATCGAGCCCAACGGCCAGCGCAAGTACGACGGGGACGACAACGAACAGAGCCATGACTAGCATCATCAGCCCTCCGCCTTGGCTGCCGCAGCCTTGTCGGGGATCGTGTAGCCGCCGCTGGGGACTTTGACGACGTCCATGGCGGTGTCTTTGGTGCGGGCGTTTTGTTCGGAGATGTTCTGGCGTTTGACGCCTTCCTTGTGGCGCAGCGTCAGGACGATGGCGCCGATCATGGCGACCAGCAGGATCAAGCCAGCGCCCTGGAAGAAGTAGACGTATTTGGTGTAGATCAGCTGGCCCAGCGCCTGGGTGTTGGAAATGCCGGCGGGCATCGGCGCGCCAGGCGGGGCTAAGCCCTTCAATGCGCCCGGCGCCCAGAATTTCGACGCGACCACCATGATGATTTCAGCGGCCACGATGAGCCCGACGATGGCGCCGAGTGAGGCGTTCTTCATGAAACCCGCGCGCAACGCGGCGAAATCGACGTCGAGCATCATGACGACAAACAGGAACAGGACAGCCACCGCGCCGTCGTAGACGACGACCAGGATCATGGCCAGGAACTCAGCGCCCAATAGGACGAACAGTCCGGCCGCGTTGAAGAACGCCAGGATCAGCCACAGCACGGCATGCACCGGGTTCCGGGCCGAAATGACCATGAACGCCGAGGCGACCGTGAGCGCTGAGAAGAGATAAAAAAATGTGGCAGCAAGGGTCATGAGTGTTTTTCTCGGGGTCTCAGCGGCCCATAAAACGGAACATCAGGCCAAGCACCGTGATCACGAGCGCGGCCATAGCGAGCCCAACCTGCAACGTGTTGCGCTGCGCATCCGCCTGCCCCTTGTCCATCTTGAGTTCAAGTTCCTTGATGTCGCGCTTCATGCCGACTTCAAGCTCTTTGATGTCGCGCTTCAAGTTGGCTTCGATTTGCATCATGTCGCGCTTTAGCTCAGCGAGATCGCGTTTCAGATTGGCCTCGATCGTGAGGATGTCTTTGCGCACCTCGGCGATATCCCGCTTCGATGCGATATCGTCATCAACGGCGCTGGCCAAGGCTTCAGCGACGGCTTCCGCCTGCTTCGGGGGTAAGCCCGCAGCCGTCATGCTTCGCACCAATGCCAGCGTGTTCAGCATGACGTGTTCCTATTACCGATACGGCGCGTCGGCTTTCAGGTTGGCGGCGATTTCGCGTTCCCAGCGGTCGCCGTTGGCCAGCAGGCGGTCCTTGTCATAATAGAGTTCTTCGCGCGTTTCGGTGGCGAATTCAAAGTTTGGGCCTTCGACGATGGCATCCACCGGGCAGGCCTCCTGGCACAAACCGCAGTAGATGCATTTGACCATGTCGATGTCGTAGCGCGTGGTGCGCCGGGTGCCGTCGTTGCGGCGCGGGCCCGCCTCGATGGTGATCGCCTGCGCCGGGCAGATCGCCTCGCACAGCTTGCAGGCGATGCAGCGTTCCTCGCCGTTGGGATAGCGGCGCAACGCATGTTCTCCTCGGAAGCGGGGTGATAGCGGTCCCTTCTCGAACGGATAGTTCAGCGTCTTCTTGGGCGCGAAGAAGTAGCGCATGGAGAGGAAGAACGCGGAGACAAACTCCGTGAGGAAGAGGGATCTAATGCCAGTTGCGATGCTCATGGTGCAAACCACTCAATCATTTTGTTAAGCGACGACAGCATGTTGCTCTCAGATCAATGTGATGACCGCGGTGCTCAGCAGTGCACCAAAGGTGACTAACGCCAGCCCACCGACGGTCAGCACCTTGCGAACCGATGGTGTCAACGCGAGCCGGTCAGCCAGGACACGCGCAATCACGATATCGCCGATACCAAAACCCACCAGTAGTAAGCCCAGCATCAGGTTCAGATCGACACCCATCACTTCACCCATGGTCCGTATTGCAGCCAGCCGGCAACGATCACAACCATGGCTAGCGAAAGGGGTAGAAACACCTTCCACCCCAGCCGCATCAGCTGATCATACCGGTAGCGGGGCACGAAGGCTTTCACCATCGCGAACATGAAGAACACGAAGATGATCTTGAGCAGGAACCAGATCGGCCCGGGAATCCAGTTGAGTGGCGCGATGTCCAACGGTGGCAGCCAGCCGCCGAGGAACAGGATCGACGTCATCGCGCACATGGTGACAATGGCGACGTACTCGCCGAGCATGAACAACAGGTAAGGCGTCGACGAATATTCAACCATGAAGCCGGCGACCAACTCGCTCTCCGCTTCGGGCAGATCGAATGGGGGACGGTTGGTTTCAGCCAAGGCTGAGATGAAGAAGATCACGAACATCGGGAACAGCGGGAGCCAGTGCCAATCCAGCAGCGATGGCGTGAGCCCAAGGCGCGTGCCGATGCCCGACTGCTGCGCCTTGACGATGTCGGCCATGTTCAGCGAGCCGACGCACAACAGCACGGTGATGATGACAAAGCCGATCGACACTTCGTACGACACCATCTGCGCGGCCGACCGCAATGCGCCGAGGAACGGATACTTCGAGTTCGATGCCCAGCCACCCATGATGACGCCGTAGACGCCGAGCGATGAGATCGCGAACAGATACAGGATGCCGACGTTGATGTTCGAGACGGCCATGCCATTGCCAACGGGGATCACGGCCCAGGCCGCCAACGCCAGAATTGACGTCACCAACGGCGCCAACAGGAACACGCCCTTGTCGGCACCGGCGGGAATCAAAGGCTCCTTGAACACGAACTTCAGCAGGTCGGCGAATGACTGCAACAGCCCGAAGGGGCCAACCACGTTGGGTCCCCGCCGCATCTGGACCGCAGCCCAGACTTTACGGTCCATCAGAATGAGCATGGCGACCAGAACCAGCAGGATGGTCAGGAGCAGCACGCTCATGCCGGCGGTCCACCCGAGCCACAACAGGCTCGCGCCCCATTCGGTCCAGAATTCCTGGAGTTTGCTCATCAACATGGGCTCACTCCGCCGCTTGCTTCGTGCCGGCCGCATTCGCTTTCAGGACCGACAATTCGGCCATGATGGCGGACGCGCGCAAAATCGGGTTGGTCAGGTAATGGTCGGCGATGGGGCTGGCGAACGAGCCGCCTTGAGCCGTACCGCTGCCGACTGCGAGCGCTCGAACACCGGCTGGGTCGGCGGCTGCGACCGTGTCGATCCGGGCGAGAGTTGGTGCAACTTTGTACATCTCGACGCGCAGGGCAGTGAGGTTGTCAAAGGCCAAGGTCTGGCCGACTTCGGCTGATAGAGCGCGGATGATCGCCCAATCGTCCTTGGCGTCCCCCGGCGCAAATGCGGCTTTCGCCGTCATCTGTGCGCGGCCTTCGAGGTTGACGTACGTGGCGCTCTTTTCGGTATAGGCGGAGCTGGGCAGGATCACGTCAGCCCGGTGCGCCCCCGTGTCGCCGTGGCTACCCTGATAAACGACGAAGGCGGTGCCGAGCGATTTCATGTCAATTTCATCGGCGCCCAACAGATAGACAACCTCGGCGCCACGGAGCGAGTCGAGCCCGTCCGGTGCGACCAGACCAAGATCGAGTCCAGCCACGCGAGACGCAGCCGTGTGCAGGACGTTGAAGCCGTTCCAGCCGTCTTTGACGACGCCGATGCTGTGTGCAGCCTTGGCAGCCATCGCCAGCACCGCCGCGCCATCGGGCCGCGCATAGGCGCCCGGGCCAACGATGAACATCGGCCGCTCTTTCTTGGCCGGTGCGTGTTCGATGAACTGCGCCAGGGCTGCCGGGCCATCGCCGAGATGGGTGTACTCATAACCCAAGTCGATCTTGGGCCCGACCACACCGAGCAGCAGATTGCCCTGCCGCCAGCGCTTGCGAATGCGGGCGTTGAGCACGGCCGCTTCAATGCGCGGATTGGTGCCGATCAGCATGATCGCGTCAGCCTGCTCGATGCCGGCAATGGTGCTGTTGAACAAATAGCTGGCACGGCCATGTTTCGGATCGAGCTTAGAGCCATCCTGGCGGCATTCGACGTTGGGCGAGCCGAGCCTGGCAAACAATTGCTTCAGCGCGAACATTTCCTCGGCGCCCGCGAGGTCACCTGCGAGAGCTGCGATCCGCGACGGGTTGGCAGCCTTGAGTTTTGTGGCGACGACCTTCAGCGCTTCATCCCAGGTGGCCGGCTGCAGTTTGCCATTGCGGCGCACATAAGGCCGATCCAAACGCTGGGTGCGCAAGCCATCGGCCACGTGGCGGGCCTTGTCGGCGATCCATTCCTCATTGACCGGATCATTATTCCGGGGCAGTACGCGCATGACTTCGCGCCCGCGGACATCGACACGAATGGCCGAGCCGACAGCGTCCATCACGTCGATCGATTCGGTTTTGGTCATCTCCCAGGGGCGGGCATTGAACGCCCAAGGACGGTGCGTCAGCGCACCCACGGGACAGAGATCGACCACATTAGCCGACAATTCCGACATCGTACCCTGTTCAAGGTACGTGGTGATTTCCATGTCCTCGCCGCGGCCGATGGCGCCGAGTTCCTCGACCCCAGCGATTTCGGTCATGAAGCGGACGCAACGGGTGCACTGAATGCAGCGCGTCATCATGGTTTTGATCAGCGGGCCGAGATTCTTTTCCTCAACTGCACGTTTGTTCTCATCGTAACGATTGCCGCCACGGCCGAACGCCATGGCTTGGTCCTGCAGGTCGCACTCGCCGCCCTGATCGCAGATCGGGCAATCCAGCGGGTGATTGATGAGCAGGAATTCCATCACGCCCTCGCGGGCTTTTTTGACCACAGGTGAGCGCGTGTTGACGACCCACAGCCCGCCGTCCTTCTTGGGCGGTAAGTCGTTGACACCCAGAGCACAGCTGGCTTGCGGTTTGGGCATGCCGACGACTTCGACGAGGCACATGCGGCAGTTGCCGGCGATCGACAGGCGCTCATGGTAGCAAAACCGTGGGATCTCGACGCCGACCTGCTCGCAGGCCTGCAGGAGCGTTAGCCCATCCTCGACCTCAATCTCCTGGCCGTCGATGATCAGTTTTTTCGGCATGCTCTCGCCTCGAAGCGCGTATGTCGTCGTGTGCGTATGAAGTCAATGCGTATGAGAAGCCTGGGCGTATTAGAAGTCCGAGCGTATTGAAGTCTGGGGACTTAAGTCGTGGGCGAGGCAAACAGCATTTCGTGGCGGCCCGCAAGCCTCTTGGTGCTGGCAAGCCACAACAACAGGTCAGCCCCGACAAACCGCATCACGCACGTGGCTTTCCTACTATGGCCCGAGGCCCCATGCCAGTGCGACAATTCAGGCGATCAGGCAAAGTGACGGGGGACATCACCAGCGGGGCCTTCAGCTGGCGGATCGTGTCCCCCGTCCGGCTGAATTGCGCTGGTGGTGATGTGCGCATTGTTGCAGTGTCAGCTATCAACAACCCCCGACAGGTCCAGATGTCCCGCGCCGCGTTTGCCATCACGGTGCCGTTGATTTTTGCAGCCCTCGTGGCGGTCCTCGGCGGCTACATGATCGGCCTGTCGTTTCAAGGCGAGGGCTGCCGGTTTGCGCGCACGAGCGACATGATCTGGAGCGCCGCCAGCGACATTCTGTTGGCACAGGCTGTATTTGGCGGCTTGCTGGCGTTGCTTGTCGCGGCCTTGATCAACATCCAGACACTTCGATTTAAAAGCCTGGAAGCGGCACCGGCGGCACCCCGTTGGATCGGCATTTTTGCAGCCATCGCATTTGCGGCCGCAACCGTCATGCTGATGATCGATCAGGGCCTCTGCAGCCGCAGCGGTGCGTTGGCCCTGATTGCAGCCGTGTCCGGTGGCATTGCCGGCCTCGGGACCTTGGCCGCGGCGATAACCGCCGTGGTCGGCTTTGTGCGGGGCCTCGGCGGCGGGCCCGGTAAACCTCCGTCGGCTTGAAAGCGTAAACTGTCAGGCGCGTGCCGTCGGGCGGCTGGTCACGGCCTTGAACCAACGACTCAAGTTGTTCAGTTCGGCTGGCATCGGCGTGCCGGTGTTTTTGCCGAGCAACAGCGCACATTGCGCTGTGATGTCGGCGACGGTGTAAGTCTCGCCCGCAATAAATGTGCGCGTCGCCAATTCGCGATCCAGCCAGGTCATGCGCTCCAAAGCCACCGCCCGCATCAGCTCACCATAAGCCGCGACTTGTTGGCGCTTGCCGATCCAGTACGGCGATAGGTTGGTAAACACCTGTTCGGCGGGGCGCATAATCTCATTTTCCATACGTCGGTTCCACATTTCAATTCGCGCCTGCTCGATCGGGGTACCCCCAAAAAGTGGTGGGTCCGGTTGGAGACTTTCAAAGTATCGGCAGATCGCAATCGACTCAGCTAAGATCGAGCCATCGTCGAACTCCAGCACCGGCATTTTCCCCAATGGGTTCTTGGCGAGATACGCGGATTTGGAATTCTCGCCGCTCGCCATATCGACTTCGATCAACGGGATAGTGATACCCTTTTCGGCAAGAAAGATGCGCACGCGGCGTGGGTTCATGCCAGCTTTCATGTCGTAAAGTTTAACAGGGATCATGGTGCACTCCGATGCGGTTATTGCAGAATCAGGCAGCTTGGAACTCGCGGTCACGCCGGCGCACCATCTCCGGTGTTCCCGGATCAACCAAAGCCTCTCGAATGCGTTTGGAAAAACCTGGATCCTGGTCGGCGGCTTTGGCCCGCGCGGCGATGTCGGACTGCGCTTTTAATTCCGCGAACGGCCGCGATGTATCGAGCAGTTTTAAATCATAAAGATACTCACCGACATAACCCGAAACCAGCAGTCTCCAGTTCGCAGGGAAGCGATGACCAGCGGCGTAGACGATCCGGCCGATTTCGGTCGTACAATTTGAAAAAATGGTATTATAGAATCGCGGCCGGATGGCCAGCCGGTTCATCTGCGAGATGTACCGCGCGAGGATCTTGCGTTGGATATCACTGGTCGATGCCACGCGGTAAAGCCGGATGACCTCGCCCCGCAGATTGACGCGGTTGCGCACAAGGTCGCGCTCGTCGCCAGCAATGACCAGCAGCTCATAGGAACGCATGAACCCGGCCAAGGCGGTCCATTTCTCACCCTTTTCGCGGCGGGTTTCAATGGAGAAGCAAAGCGCGGGCCGGTCGGCGAAATCGAAACTGAGCATCGTGTGGGCAATTCGCGGCTCGCCCCACGTGCAGACAAACAGATCCATGCCTCGCAAGGTTTTCAGATCGTAAGTCCGATCTTCCCAATGGGCGTCAAATTCGCGTTTCGAACGCCAGTTGAAGTTGCGGACATTCTTGACCACCAAGACATCGGCGACAATGGCGCCGGTGGCTTGGTAGGCGTTTTCCTCGACCCAGTCCGCGTGCCCGGCGGGGCGCTTCTTCGTCCACCAGAGCGTCCACAGGGCAACGACGACGGCAAACAGCCCGTAGCCAAGCCACGGTGCGCCGGCCCAGGCGATGGCGATGCTGCCAGCCGTTGCCGCCAGCCAAGCCATCGGCCAGATCACGGCGTTGCGCTCGCGCGAAAAATACAGGTACGCGGCGAGCGCGTGGACGACCCCCGTGATGGTCACCAGACTATCGATCCAGATCTGCGCCATGGCCCCCGCCTGATAGTTTCGATGCGTCAGCCCCCGAGGCCAAAGCATGTTCCGGTTAATTGGAGACAGCTCAACTGCAGAAACTGCGACAAACCCAGCGGCTAGAGCGCCGGGATGAGCCACAGCAGGCTGAATGTGCTCTAGTCGTGCAGGCTAGGGAATGGCAAGAACGGCATCGCCTGGACAATTTGGCCGCATCAATGCCCGGTTTGGCTGTGATTGTGAATTGCGAATTGTAAAACAGGTTGCACATCAATGTGGCGTTTGGATTGAGTATGGTGGATTTCAGGGGACCATTGCCAGGGGGTGACCCTTGGACGACCGGCGAGCCAACGGCGCGGACGGCTGTACCACGAACCGTGACGTTTGCCGTTGATGAGGCGGTTCAGACGCCGTTGGTGCAAGCCGAACCGACAAAGCCTGCGCGCCGCAGTTGGCTCAGGCGCGCGCTGAAGGCGACGATGATCACGGCTGTCACCCTGGCGGGTCTGTTTGCCGGGCTGGTCGTCACTTATCGCTTTGTCAATCCTCCGGCGTCGACGCTGATGCTCGCTCACCGCCTCGCGGGCCAGGATGTCAGACAAAACTGGGTGCCTCTGTCACGCATCTCGCCCCATTTGATCCGCGCCGTGATTATGTCCGAAGATGCTGGTTTCTGCCGCCACTCGGGCGTCGACTGGCGCGAACTTTTGGAGGCCGTCGACAACGCCAAGGATGGCATCGCCCGCGGTGGCAGCACGATCTCGATGCAAGTCACCAAAAATTTGTTCCTTTGGTCATCCAAAAGCTATCTCCGCAAAAGCCTGGAGATTCCGATGACACTCGGCATGGAACTGGTCTGGCCGAAGGCGCGGATGCTGGAGATTTACCTCAATATCGTCGAATGGGGGCCGGGTATTTTTGGCGCGGAGGCGGCAGCACTGTATCACTTCAACAAGCCAGCCAGCCGGTTGACCGAGGCCGAGGCGGCACTTCTGGCGGTCGCCCTGCCAGCGCCTGTGGCGCGTGATGCCGGTGACCCAAGCGCGCAACAGGTGCGCATGGCACAAACGATTCAGGGGCGTATGCGCAACGCGACCAGTCACACGAAGTGCGCGCTGAGCGGCGGGCCGTCCGGGACCTGAAGACACTTTTAACGATACTCGAAGCGCGATCGGTTGGCGGAGCGTTCGTCCGATCAATTTCCCGCTATCACGAAATTTGGGCTGCGCCTTGGCGCTGGCCAGATATCCGGGCTCTTGACCTGTCGCAGCGTTGGCCCGATTGGGTTTCACCCAAGCCGGGATAGATCCCAGGTATTTTCACCGCATGAAGGTGCTGCAAAAATTCCGGGACATCAATGATGAATGGAGCGCTTGTCGTTGCCAGTCTGCCAAGACGGCGGCGTCTCCGGACGACAGGTCTCGTCCTCCATTGTGATCTCCCGGATATTTGTTGCCGGCGCGCGGAAGTTTTGACTCTGTCGCTGGTGCCGTCAGGCGCCGGTCTTGTCGTGCCTGCGCGAGCCGACACGCGGTCAGCGGCAGGACCGGTCAGAAACTTTCCGGTCCGATATCACCACCAGCGGCGGATCCAGCGACGATCAGTGTCATGCTTTTCCTGATAGATGTGGCGTGAGGCAGCATCCTGGGTCCGGCGGATCTGGGCGGCCTCATAGCGATCAACCCGGCCATCGGCCTTCGCGCGGGCTTCCAGAGTGCGGATGCGGGCTTGCTCGGCTTCAAGCCTGTAGTATTCGCCGCGGGTCAGCTCGCCACTGCGTACGCCCTGCTGAATGCGGCGTTCCTGGCTGGCTTGGCGTTGATCGATCTCGTCGGCTGAAGCTGCGATGCTCGCGACGCTGAGCACGGCCATTGCGGCGAGGACGGTGCGGCTGATGCTGCGGGTCATTGAATCAGGTCCTTCGACATGGGCCGGTAACCCCGGCGGTTTCACCGCCCCATCGTTAGGGCCAAGCCGTTGAACCGATTCTGAATAGCATCGTCAGGTGCGGTTCATTGCAGCGACCACGGATGACGCCCGGTGACGTTAGGCATTGATTAACCATTTCCCAGCCATAAAACCGGCACATCGTTCAGGCTCGATGTGTGTGCGTCTCGGCGGCCAGGAGGCTGGGTGCCGTGTGGAGGGGTGAGCGGTGGATTTTCACGGTGACGCGCTGTGGCGGCGCGTGCAGTTGGCGTGTGTGCTGTGCAGCGTCGGCGTGGTGGCTGTCGGCTGTTCGAGCGGTTCGAACCCAGGTGCCGACTCCCGGCCGCGGGTCGATCCCAAATACGGCACCTCCGCGAGCCCGCGCATTGTCGCCCTCGAACACCAGCCCGTACCGCGGGGCGGTGGCACTTACAAACTCGGCCAGCCGTATAAAATCGCCGGGCGCTGGTACACACCGGTCGAGGACCCGGGCTACGATCGTTCGGGCGTCGCCTCCTGGTATGGGACCGACTTCCACGGCCGCAAAACCGCCAACGGCGAAGTCTTCGATATGAACGCGGTGACAGCGGCGCACCCGACCCTGCCGTTGCCGTCTTTGGCCTACGTCACCAACCTTGCCAATGGGCACACCATTCTGGTGCGGATCAACGACCGCGGACCGTATGCCCATGACCGGTTGATTGATCTGTCACGCCAATCCGCACGCCTGCTCGGCACCGAAGCGCAAGGCCTCGGACACGTGCGCGTGCGTTATGCCGGCCGCGCCCCTCTCGACGGCAATGATGGCCCGCAACGTCAGTTCCTGGCGCAGCAACCCTGGGCCAAAGGCTTGGCCGGCGGAGGCTTAACCGGCCGCATGGGCTTGGGTGTGACCGGCGAATAACATTTGCCCCGCCGACGCGTGGGCTCGAGATGCATCACGGTCCACAGCCACGCCCACCGGCTCGACAGGGTCATGGAAGCGTGGTGTGTAGGCGTCGCGAACACTTGGCGCCGGAGCTTGCCCGATGGACTTCAATGACACGCCTGAGGAAGCTGCATTTCGCACGGCAGTGCGGACTTGGCTCGAGGCCAACACCCGCCGCCGCGCGACCGGTGAACGGCCCAATCGCGCGCGCCTGAAAGACAAGGACGCCATCGCCGAAGCCAAGGCGTGGCAGGCGAAAAAGGCGGCCGCGGGCTTTGCCTGCATCACTTGGCCCAAGGCGGTCGGTGGTCGGGGTGGCTCGCCGATCCAGCAAATTGTCTACGCCCAGGAAGAAGCCCACTTCGCAACCCCGCCGGATATCTTTGCCATTGGGCTCGGCATGTGCGTCCCGACCGTGTTGAAGCACGGCTCACCGGAGCACGCGGCCCGGTTCGTCAAACCCGCGATGCTGGGACAGG
The DNA here is from genome assembly GCA_043719045.1 of Hyphomicrobiaceae bacterium. Taxonomy (GTDB): domain Bacteria; phylum Pseudomonadota; class Alphaproteobacteria; order Rhizobiales; family Hyphomicrobiaceae; genus JABFRJ01. Next base: position 17,354 of record JAYSUN010000022.1, read on the forward strand.
AAATCTGGTGCCAGCTGTTTTCGGAGCCCGCGGCAGGCTCGGATGTGGCGGGCATCAAGACCCGCGCTGAACGGGACGGCAGCGATTGGATCATCAACGGCCAGAAGGTGTGGACCACCGGCGCGCACTTCTCCGACTTCGGGCTGCTGCTGACGCGGACCAATCCCGATGTCGCCAAGCATGCGGGACTGACGATGTTTTTTCTGGATATGAAAGCCAAGGGCGTCGAAGCGCGCCCGATCAAACAGGTCAGTGGCGGCGCTGATTTCAACGAGGTGTTTTTTACCGACGTGCGGATTCCCGACAGCCAGCGCCTGGGCGCGGAGGGCGAGGGCTGGAAAGTGGCTTTGACGACGTTGATGAACGAGCGGTTGGCGGTCGGCCTGGCCACCGGCATCCTCGGCGTCGAGGACTTGATGAGCCTCGCGCGCGACACCGACGCTTGCGGCGAACCCGCGATCCGCAGCAGCGCCGTCCGCGAAAAAATCGCCGATTGGTTCGTCGAGGCCGAGGGACTCAAATATACGAAATTCCGCACCTGGACGGCACTATCACGCGGGGAAACGCCGGGCCCCGAGAGTTCCATCACCAAAGTCGTCAGTGCCCGGCAGATGCAGGAGTTATCCGCATTCGCCATGGACTTGATGGGCGAGGGCGGCATTTTGACATCTGACGTCCCCGGTGGCGGCGCGTATCAAAACCAGTGGTTTGGCGCGGCCGGCTTCCGCATCGCCGGCGGCACCGACGAAATCCTGCGCAACATCATTGCCGAACGCGTCTTGGGGCTCCCCGGGGATCACCGTGCTGACAAGGCTGGCACGTTCCGCGAGCAAGAAGCCAAGCGCGGCAAGGCCCGCAGTTAAGACCACTTCTGAAGACTGAGCGCAGCATCGCGGCCTCGGTGTCCCGGAAATTGGGCAGTGTCGTGACACGTCAAACATCCGGGCGATCGCATTGGAGGCCGAGAGCGATCGTCCAAAGACGCATCAGAATTCAGCTTGTGTTCGGAGCGTGCTTGGCTTCTCCCCAACCTCACCACGAACCCCAGTATGACGTGCCGGTGGCCAGCCGCGACAGGGACCACCCTTTGCTCGTCGCCAATTCATGCTAGGGTCGCGCAGCTGAAAACTGTCGGGGACCTTCCATGATTTTTCGAATCACAACGGCTGTCGCGGCCGGTGCGCTGCTTGGCTTGGCATCAGTCGGGGCTCAAGCCCAAGCGACCCTCGAAAAGATCAAAGCCCGAGGTTACCTGCAATGCGGCACATCCCAAGGTGTCCCAGGTTTTTCGAGCCCCGATGACAAAGGCAAATGGGTCGGCTTTGACACCGACATGTGCCGGGCACTGGCTGCAATCGTTTTCAATGATCCGGAAAAGGCGCAATATACGTCGCTGTCGTCCAAGGATCGCTTGATTGCGCTGCAATCCAGCAGCATTGACGTGCTGGCGCGCACCACCACTTGGTCGTCCAGCCGCGACGCCACCACGGGCGTGCAGTTCACCGCCGTCAACTATTATGATGGTCAAGGTTTCTTGGTGCGCAAATCCAGCGGCATCAAGGCCGGTAAGGAGCTGAACGGCGCCACCATCTGCGTCAGTCAGGGCACCACCAACGAACTCAACCTGGCCGACTTCTCGCGCACCAACAACATCAAACTCAACGTGCTGACCTTCGGCGATACCAACGATACGGCCAAGGGTTATGAGTCCGGCCGCTGTGACGTCTACACGACCGATCGATCGCAACTCGTGGCGCATCGTTTGACCTTCGCCAAACCCGACGATCATCAATTGCTGCCGGACGTCATCTCGAAAGAACCGCTCGGCGCCTGGGTCCGCAAGGGCGACGATCAATGGTTCACGCTGGTGCGCTGGACGCTGTTTGCGATGCTCAATGCCGAAGAGCTGGGTGTCACTCAAGCCAATGTCGATGACATGCTGAAATCACCGAGCCCGGAAATCAGGCGCTTGCTCGGGACCGAAGGTGCAGCCGGCGAACAACTCGGCGTCAGTAAAGACTGGGTGGTCCGGATCCTGAAACACGTGGGCAACTATGGTGAAAGTTTCGAGCGCCATTTGGGGCCGAACACGCGCATCGGCCTGGATCGCGGACCGAACAAACTCTGGACCCAAGGCGGCCTGCAATACGCCCCGCCGATCCGGTGATGCGTTTGCTGGAGTGGTGCGCTTGCTTCAGGTGTGGCGACAGCATCCGCGAACGGCGGGGTGCGGCGGCGTGATGACGGTGGAGCAAGCGTAGTTCCTGAAGCACGCTTCGCGCCTTTGAATGTCTCACGCACAGGCTGAATCAAACTATCACGCCAGCAAGCCGAGAATGGCCGACAACAGCCAATGCGCGGAGTCTCCAATCGATTTTGCTGCCACCTCGATGAAGCCGAGATACCCGGCCGTGCTGACCGCCACCGCGGCGGCAATAGCGCGAAAAATTTTCTTGGGTAATCCACGAACGCAGGAAATAATCCAGCGCCCGGCGGCTCTCATGGCGAGAACCATTGCCGACATCCTGCAACCTCGTTTTTTCGAGACAACAGGGACCGACTTCGGATTTGTCGAGGCGGTCTGGTTTTCCGTATCCGCATGAGCGTGTGTTTCGATGTGATTGCGCATTCGCCGTGCCTCTCTTGTTAAGGTTACGACAGAGCACGATTGGTTGTCATGGTTGTTGAATAGGGGAGAGCCAGTGATGCATCGACATTGACAAGTTCCGCACCCCCACATTGGAGGGGCAATAGGAGCGGCTCATCGGTGAAAAACATCCAAAAATCGGCATTATCAAAAAAAAGACCTCCAAAACGGAGGTCTAATTCGTCAGCACGGGGTAAATCGTCAAGACATTGGCAGCCTTTGAATGCAAGTTCGGAGGCCGTCCAGCACGGTTTCAGTGTAATGCTGCCGCTCAATCGCTCGAGTTGAAAGATTTACTGATGACGTCGGCCCTTCTTTGGTTTTGCCATTGTTGGTGTCGGTGTCTCACGCAGAAAGGTTTGACGGTCTTCCCACGAGCCCAAATCGCCGAAACGGGAAATCGTGAATTTATAAGCAATTGGGTGCGCGTTTGGTGTTTCTGTCATCGTGATCAGGCAGCCGCGATACGGAACCTTTCGGCGCGGATCACCAAAAGAACTGAAGAGTCTCATGTGATCGAGAGCCCCCTCGCCCTCTTGAAATAAAACCCAGTTTACTCCCCCGTCCATGGGACCAACCGCACCTCGGTAAGAATAGAGCAAGCCTCCATCGCTTGAACGGGTCGTCCCAATCACGGGCACAAACCAATCACTATTAAAGCGATCCGCAGAGGCCGGCGTTTTTGGGAAAATTGCCAATGCAGCCGTACTGGTTGTGACCGAGTTATCGCTGAGAGTCTGTCCGGCATTATCATCAGTCTTTCACGAGGTTTACGATCCGGCGCAACATGAGGCGGATCATCGCGAGTAGGATGAACGCGCAGTGGGTGC
>JAYSUN010000211.1:0-1889 GCA_043719045.1 Hyphomicrobiaceae bacterium
CACGGAAGCCATTTGGTCGTGCGTATCCGTCAGTTCGACCACATACTGGTCTATCATGCTGCCGGTCACAATTGCGGAGGGCACCCGAAAGTGGCACCATCCTGCGACCGCTTCATGGGCAGAAATGCGCATTGGCAACCGCAATTGTCCGTCACCACCCATCTGCCTGAGACGCGCCGTCATTTCGGTCCCATCGTTCAATCGATAAGTCAGGCGAAGCTCGGCCTGCACTAACGCATTGTCGGAATCACTCTGATTGTTGACGGAAATTTCGATCCGATAGACACGGGCACCGCCGGTCGCATCTGCCGTGTAATAGCCTTGAAGAAAGCGGCTGGTCAGCCTGGGGTGCCTGCGGCGATCTTGTTCCTTCGACAAAGAAAGGCTGGCTCGTGCATAGTAAATACTGAAAATCGACAGAACTAATGCAATAACCGCTGCAATGGCGGTGGCGATATCTGGCCAGTTTTCGTGAATCGTCTCCACAGGGATTTATATCAGCCCTCGTCGCCGATCCTAGCGATAAGTGCAGGGCGTTGCCTCGGGCCCGCCGTTAGAGCAGGCAACCTTCGAGAAACTGAAGTGATCCAGTCTGCCTTAACGAACGGCAAAAACGCGGTACAAGCGCACGGAACCAGACGTTCCGGACTGTCCAACGAAGCGGCCGTCAAAGCGACGCTCTGATGAGGACACTTGAACGACGGCCGCTTTCGGGATCGAAGTTAGAGGTCAAAAACGGCGACAACCGTGCGCCAGACGGATCAACAGCACTGACACATGAAAGCACGTATTTGGCCTTTCTTGGAGCGTTGGTGTGCACCCCCCATGAGTTCCTTGGAAATTTCGTTTAGTTCCGTTTTGGGCGGTTCTCAAATGACGTTCGCGCTTGTGCGCCGATGATCCACTGCGTTCGTGTACGAGCGGAGTTGCCAGCGGGATGGTCCACGCGCTGTCCAAATACATGCCGTTTTCAGATCAGCCATCGCGTGCGACCTTCAGCGGTGGTGAGGCTATGCTGATGCGGGAGATAATGCGGCTTGTCGGGAAGTTGGCGTCAAACCAAAAATGGTGCCAGGCTGGATCAGGCGGGTGCCTTATTGGCAATGATAGCCTTGGCACCAACATTGCGCGATGTGCCTGCGCGCTTGCCTGCAATGAGGCTATATTGTGCCGTTCGGCGGAGACCGTAGCGGCGGTGCGCTTTGGTATCGGCACCTTTGATGATGTAGCCGACGATCTCATCAAGGTTCTGACGATAGAGCGCTTGGGTAGAGGAATCGGGCGCGAGCGCCATGTGGCTTGTGAGGCCAATCGGACGCGAGCGGATAACGCCCTTCTTCGATACGACGCCAACGCGCTTCAGCCAGCCGCGCTGAAGCTGACCCAGGCGGCGGACGAGCGACGGCGAAATGTGGATGAGGATGTGGCTGTGGATGCCCATCGCTTTGCCACGCTCCTGAACCCAAACATAAGCCGTTGTCAGTCCTAAACGACCAAGCCAGTCGCGCAGCAGCTTGAGGAACGCGGCCTGCGCATTCAGAGCATCGTCGATACCCGCCAATTCCCAGTCGATGGTGATGAAACGGTTCAGCGGCAAGCCGATCGCTATAGCATGCAATGCGCCCTTCATGAGCAGCCGGACCTGTGACGTGGTCAGGGCATGGGTCAACTTGCGGCGTGATGCTGGCTTGCCTGCAGCCTCGACCGGGCCAAGCCCAACGGCCTTCAGATTGGTTGCTGAGGAACTGGTCTTTGCCGCGCGTGAACCCGCACATGAGGGGCGCTTGGATTTCGCATCAATCGCGCAGTTTCCCAAGCATTTTGCTGATTTGGCAATCACGCGGTTGGTCGTGTTTTTTGATGCATCCAAACGGCTGGATTGATGACTG
>JAYSUN010000212.1:0-5098 GCA_043719045.1 Hyphomicrobiaceae bacterium
TCCGGCGCGACGACCAGATTGCCAATCTGCGCGCCGATGGCTTGCTGATCTCGCCGGTCGGTATCGTCCAGGATCTCGCCGAGCGCCGCATGGCAAACCTGCAGGAGCAGCCTTCCGGGATCATTCAGCGAGCTGACCCAGCTCCGCCCGCAGCCCCCCTGACTCGGTCTCGCGGCATGAAGGGCAAGCCCACCTCGACCGTTTGACGGCCACGCATTTCTTCTCAGTCGACGGGGTGTTCGCGGGCGAGGGCAGGCGAGGGCAGCGCGACGTCCCAGACGAGCCCGACGGCCATCAGACCTCGGATCATCACCCAGGTAAAATCAAACTCCCACCAGCGATGGCCATGACGCGCCGACTTTGGATCTGCGTGGTGGTTGTTGTGCCAGCCCTCGCCGGCTGCCATAATGCCCACCAGGAGATTGTTGCGGCTGTTGTCGGCCGTCGCATAATTGCGATAGCCCCAGACGTGGGCGACGGAATTGACGGACCATGTGGTGTGCCAGACAAAAATTGTCCGCACCGCGCCGCCCCAGACCACCAGGCTCGATCCAAAGCGAACGGCTTCATCGCTCGTGCCGCCGCTCAGCATGACCCACAATGCGCCGGCGCAGAAAAACATCGCCCAAACCGCAAACGCGACTGAAATCCAGTTCTTGCGGCGTTCCAGGAAGGCGTACAGCGGGTCACGCATCAGATCGCGCGCATAGCGGTCGGTTAAGGGCCCCGATTTCATGTCGCCTGTGCGTTTCAACAGCCAGCCGAAGTGGGCCCAGAAAATCCCGTGATTTGGCGTGTGCGGGTCACTTTCTTCATCGGAGAAGTGGTGATGGCGCCGATGGATGGCAACCCACAGTGCGGGTGAGAACTCAAGCGAACAGGTGCCGAGAATAGCGAGCAGGTGCTCGAACCAAAGCGGGCAGGAAAAACCGCGGTGCGTCAGCAGCCGGTGGAACCCCACGTTCAGCCCGAGAACGCCGAACAGGTTGACCCCGATGGCGAACAAAACCACCCCGGTCCAGCTGAAGAAATAGGGAAATAGCGCAAGCACCGCGACGACGTGGCAAAGCGTGAAACCAACGAGCGCATCGGTCTTGACTCTCATCGGCTACAAAATCCTGCTGGGTTTAACGCGAGAGGGTCAGTGGCGTTTCGCTTCACGGGTTGTCTGCGCGCTGTCAGGCGTCACCCGATCCGCAGTAGCACTGACTGGTAGCCCAGAAATGCGCTGGTGGCACTGTCACTTCCTGCCACGGCCCCCATGATGCACAGGCTTGTGCTCGAATCTGGCAGCGGACCGGCGATCTGGCCACATTTGGCCCATCGGGGGCTGCAACCGATAGATGTCTTGCGTTCATGCCGGCGCAGGGCAATTCAAGTCACAGATCGTGTGGCTGAATGAGCTCCCTCCCTCTTGTGGGGCAAAGTCGGAGGCAATCCCGGACCGCGGGTGTGGCGACTGAGCCAAACTGATACCAATCCGCACAAACACTGACTTGTGCGGATTGGTAGACGCGCGGGGCTGGCCGGGTGGCCGCGCGCCAAGTCAAGAGAATACCAACCCGCAGCCCCCAAGAGAAAAGAGGCAAGATTTCTGCGGGCTGGTCTTAGGGCCTCGGGAATCCTCACACCCTGTCCCTTCCCTACAAGGGTGCAGGGCACGTTGACTTTTTGGGGGCGAATCACCGTCACAGGGCGAAGTCGGTCGCTGCGAGGGCACGCGGCGTGCCAAAAAAATGGACCTCAATCGCGAAGTCAGCAACGCGGTCGCCATTCACATCGCCGGTGATGCGAGCGTAGGTCTCGCCACTGGCATTATCGATGACGTTCACGGCTTGCAACTGACCAGCAACGCCGGAGAAGTTGCGCGCACCGATAAAGCTGAAAGCTTGGTCATCACGCAGGACCGTGTTGGCGTCGATATCATCGACAAAGATGCGATCGTTGCCGTTGCCGAAATCGACAATGACGTCTGATTGGCCGACCAAACGTGAGCTGTCGCTGGCGGCAGTGAAGTCGAACACGTCGCTGCCCGTGCCTCCGACCAGCACATCACGCCCTCCCGCACCATTCAGATAGTCTCGGCTGGCGCCGCCTTCCAAGCGGTTTGCATTACTGTTGCCGGTCAACAAATCAATGCTCGCGGAGCCGATCAAGTTATCGATGTAGACCAATGTGTCGCCCTCAGCGTCACCGCCAATGCCGGCGATGGTTGAGTCCAGAACCACGATGACACCGTTCGACGAGCTCTCGTAGCTGGCGGTGTTGTTGCCGCCGCCACCCTGGATGTAGTCGGCACCACCACGGCCTTCGATGGTGTCGTTGCCGCCCATGCCCCAGAGTTCGCGACCTTCGTCGTCGTCACGCAGCACGTCGCGGCCGTCACTCATCCAGATCGCATTCATGCCCGGCGAAAGGGTGTTGAAACCCCAGTGGTCAGTATAGCCACCCGTCCCCGTCGCGGCCTGCGAGCGGGTCTCGCCGGATTCGACGTCGAAGGAAAAACCGAAGGTGTAGGGATTGAATGTCACCTCGGTACTGTAGCCTGTGACGGCATTTCCAGCGGTAAAGGTGTGCAGTTCTCTAAACTGCAGGAGATCGTAGCCGCCATTGCCGCCAATGTACGAATTGTTGCCGCGATCGATAAAGAACTGATCGGCGCCATCGCCACCACTGAGCGTGTCGTTGCCTGCGCCGCCAATCAAGTAGTCATCGCCATCGCCGCCGTTCAGGCTGTCATTGCCGGCGCCGCCGGAAAGTGTGTCCGAGCCGTCGCCGCCGAGCAGCAGATCATCACCACTATTGCCGATCAGCTTGTCGTTGCCGCCGTAGCCGCGCAGTTCGTAGTCGACGGACGCGTTGTTGCCGACGATCGTGTTGTCCCAATCGTGAAAGCCCCAACCGGCGTAAACAACTTCGCGTGCCATGATCGATCTCCATTGTTGCGCCGCAGCGCTGACTTGATGGAGCGATCTTGTCCTGGACGAGCCCTACGCGCTGTGCTGCGGAGCACACGTGGGACAGGACCCGTTGTACCAGCGCGCGGAAGGTTTGACGCTGTCGCTGGTGCGGTCAGGCGCCAATCTGGTCTTGCGTGCGCGTGCCGTCACGCGTCATCGCGAGCCGGCCGTCACGCGGTCAGCGGCACGACCGATCAGAATTTTTCCGGTTCGGTACTCCTCATCGGGAGATGTGACCATCGGGATCAGAGCGTGAGGTTGCCTTCGATCAAGATGCAGGTCTGACCACCGATCCAAACGGTGCCCGTCGTGGCGTCTTGGCGAATCGAGATCCGCCCGTGGCGGCCGATCTTTGTGCCTTGCGCAACGCTCACAGGGCCGCGCCAGTCGCCGTTGGCGTATTTCCAGTGCGCAAGGGCTGCGTTCAAGGATCCGGTAATTGGGTCCTCGCTCATGCCGCTTGACGGTGCGAGCATTCGCACTTCGAACTGGCACTCCGATCCCGCCGGGTGTGCGCCGATCAATCCGATCCCCAAGAATTCAGGATACCGCACCTTGGATGAGTCTGCCGCCAGGACATCGGCCGCGGTGGCCAACTCAAGCACCTGCCAAACCGGCCCATTGGTCAACTGCACCGAGCGTAAAATGCGATCCGGTGCAAGACCAAGTGCACTTTTGATTGCTTCAAGTTTCTCAGCTGCCAGGGGAGCTGCCGTGGTCAGGGGTGCTGCAAAAGCGGGGACGGGGTTCCGGATATCGATGTCAACCAGACCAATGCCACATTCTTGTCTGACGATTCCGGGTTGCCTGGGTGTCCCGCCGGTCTTCAGCCAGGAGGCGCAGCTACCGAGTGTGGGGTGCCCTGCAAACAGCATTTCACGAGCCGGGGTGAAGATGCGGACTTGGTAGTCGGCAGCAGCTGCGGTTGGCGTCAACAGGAATGTCGTCTCGGCGAGATTGGTCCAAGCCGCAAAAGCCTGCATGGCCTCTGTCGAGAGCCCATCGCCATCCACGACGACTGCGAGACCATTGCCTTTCGTCGGCCGGTCCGTAAAGACATCGCATTGAATGAAACGCCGACATTGCATTTTAGAAGTCATTCCTTGGTTTTGCGGGCCCAACCATTGCCCATCCGAAGCCGCCACTGTCGATCAATGAGTTGAACTCAATAGACCACACCGCGGTTAGGAGGTCCCAACCGCGGTGGCCGTTCAACCGGAATGCGTCACGGTCAGCTGATCTTCTCGTTGGTGTACTTCTTCATTTCAATGCGAGCGATCGCCCGATTGTGGACCTCGTCTGGCCCGTCGGCGAGGCGCAGTGTGCGGATACCCGCATACTTCTTGGCCAGGCCGAAGTCGCTGGTGACGCCGCCGCCGCCGTGGGCTTGGATGGCATCGTCGATGATGCGAAGGGCCATCCGCGGACCCGCCACTTTGATCATCGCAATCTCTTGCTGCGCGGCCTTGTTACCGACTTTGTCCATCATGTCGGCGGCTTTCAGGCAGAGCAGTCGGTTCATCTCGATATCGATGCGAGCCTCGGCAATGCGCTGTTCCCAGACCGAGAACTCGATGACCTTGCGACCAAAGGCGACGCGCGAGTTAAGACGCTTGATCATCTTCTCCAGCGCCATTTCGGCGGCACCGATTGTCCGCATGCAGTGGTGGATGCGGCCCGGCCCCAGACGGCCTTGCGCGATCTCAAAGCCGCGGCCTTCGCCGAGAAGCATGTTTTCAACCGGGACGCGGACATTTTCCATCAGCACTTCAGCGTGGCCGTGAGGCGCATCATCGTAGCCGAACACGGGCAACATGCGCAGGACTTTGACTCCCTTGGAGTCAACCGGCACGAGGATTTGTGACTGCTGCTTGTGCTTTTCAGCCTTCGGGTCATTCTTGCCCATCACGATCGCGATTTTGCAGCGCGGATCGCCGACACCAGACGACCACCATTTGCGGCCGTTGATCACGTAGTGATCGCCGTCACGGACGATCGAGGTCTCAATGTTGGTGGCGTCCGATGATGCGACCGCCGGCTCGGTCATCAAGAAGGCCGAACGGATTTCACCTTTCATCAGAGGGCGAAGCCACTGCTCTTTTTGCTTCTTGGTGCCGTAGGTATGGAAGACCTCCATA
>JAYSUN010000213.1:0-5092 GCA_043719045.1 Hyphomicrobiaceae bacterium
CCTAACGACCATTCACGATCTCAACAAAAACGCTGCATTCTTTAGACACAGACATCAAGTTGTCGATGCCCGCAGTGATGTCCCATCGTACTTTCAACGTCGGACCGTCGTCCACTGAGCGAGCAGTTACGACCCGGTCGTGGAAGTGCAGCGCACGCCCGGATCGGGGTTCAAATCTTGGTGTCGCGACCACGCCAGCCCGCCCGATTTCCGCGCCCATAGCTGATGCTTGTGCAGAGGCGGATTCTCCCTCTTGGTTGTCGGGGTTCCATATAATCGTCAGCCCTTCGATTTGTACGCCTGAAGCTGCGACGGCGCGAAGGAACTCTGCCAACCGGGCCCGGTTTTGGGAGCGCGCTCCACACCAAGGATCTTCGATATGGAGGTCGACGTGACGTCCGGCCACCGGCTGAAACAATGGAGTTAGCTTGCGCGGGCTCCCTGGTCGAAAGCGGAATGCACGCAATTGTTCTGTGAGCGCTGCCAAAGGACCCGGCAGCGGTCGAGCCTCACTCTGCACCGTCGAAAGCCAGCTGTCGGTGGCGGGGCCAGAACTTTGATGGCTAATGCCAGCCAGTGCTCCGGCTAAAGCGGGCAGAGGATCAGCACCACCGTAGAAGGCACGAACTTGATCATTCACAAGCAGGGAAAGTCGCGGAGCGCTATTGAGCCTATTTGCGGGGAGCGATGCGAAACGAATACGGCCGTTTCGCTCGTACTCGAAAAGTCGAAGTGCAAGTTGACGGTCAAGTCCGGTCGCCGAGCCCGACGCGATTGCCGTCTCGGGGATGAAGAAGACAGCGTGCCGTTCGGGTCCCTCATCCAGCCAGTTCCGCAACGCGATCGCGCTGGTGAGCGCTTCGCTGCGATCCGTGGCACCCCAAATTGTCTGCGCGGCCACGGCCACCAAGGAAGCCCCTTCAAGCCTTACCCCGAGCGTTGCCGCAGCTGTTTGTGCCACCGGCACAGAACTCTCTGGTGCATGGACAGGACGCGGCGAATAGCTAGCCAGAAGGGACCGGAGCCATGCCAGCACTGGGTGCCGATCAAATCGGTCCCATTGTGCTTGGTTCGAATAGTCGTTGAGGCAGCGCGAACAACTACTTTCGCAGGCATCACCTCGGGGGCAGTCCAAGACTGCAACTGCTCTGCCGATGAGGGCTCGAGCCGAAAACCGCGGCTCGTCGAACAGCCTGCGACAGTACCCAGCACCACCGGGCACAGCATCCGACAAAATCACCATTGGACTGCCACCGGGCATTTCGGTGGTCGCGCGCAGATCTCGCGGGTCTGTGTCCAAAAGATCGGCAGCAGCAAGCCGAAGGGACTCAGCGAGAGTGCGAACAAATCCGTCGTGCGCTGCTCGTCGTTCCGATTCAGTCAGGTCGGAAAAGAGCGGCATAGGCAGAGCTATTCGGATCCCGCGTAGATCGGTTTCGAAGACATGTGCTAGGTCTACTGGCCATTTCAGCGTCTCGACCCGGCAGCGATCTCCTGTGCGCGGATTGTTATGAATGGCTCGAATCTCCGCGCCGCCGATGGCTTCGGTTGGGGCCGGTCTGGCATGCTCGCAGATCGGACACCATAAATAGCCCGCGCCCTGGGGCCCACGGTTTAGGATCAACATTTGCCCGGCCAATTTGCCTTCCAGCGTAATCGCTGGAGCAAAGAAACTCGTGACGCCGGAAAGGTCGGACTGTTCGAAGTCTTCCGGTCTCGGGCGGGTCAGCAATCGTGCCTCGTCGACCGGTTTTACCCGGAGACGGCTGGCACCTGGATCGCGGCCAACGCGATCCTCGTACGAAGTGAGGAAACCTACTGGCTCGACAAACGCTCTGCGCTGACCGCTCGCGCGCGCGCCGCACTGCGGGCAGACGTCGCCGAAATCGTCGCGGTTGTAGTGGATCTCAACGTGCTGGCAGGACGAGCAGACGCGGTGAAACCCCCGCTCCATCCATGCATCGCCTCCCCCGTGAATAGCGCGTCGGGCAATTCCAGCACTGGTCCAAATGCGCCCGCCTGCCACCACCTCTGCACCAGGAGCATATTCAGCGATAGCCAAGCTTGCGTCGCGATCAAGCTGGAGTGCACGTTCATCGTCCCCGCGACCGCTGCGATCAGTGACGATCTCTAGATGAATGGCGTGCACTGGAAAGCTGTAGGTAGGGATGACGGCTGCACGAGAAAGGGTTTCTACCAAGAAGCGGTCAAGAAACCGCTGCATATCACCGAGGCTACCCTGCATACGTCCGGTCGCGCGCTTTCGATCGCGTTCCAAGGCTTCCGGCCCATCAAGAGCGTCCTTGGCCGCTTCGTAGCTGGCCTGCATTTCGCGCCATCTTTCGGCAGCAGAAGATATCCAGCGGGAGACCTCTGTTTTGAAATGACCGCTTAATGCCGGACCTATAAGACCCACGTAAGCCAATCGAGCCGGGAGAGCTTCGACCATCTCTTCGGCGATCACCTTGGCAGCTTCCCCTGCGGTAGAAGCCGTCCAGGTCGCCAAATCAGACTTCAGGATTTCCTCATCGGCCACTTTAAGCCTGTCGCCCAAGACATCACGAAGGCGCGGCGCTCCTGTTTTCTCCCGCCCCGCGAGCTTGTAGTCGAGCCAGCCCGCAAGGAGACAGGAAACCTGATGGCGCCGGAAAAAACTTGGATTGTCGAGAGTGAGATAGGGCGCTGGCGGCATGGCTTCGAGATAACTGCGAAGACCGTGGAACTGGGCTTGGTCGTATCGGCTTGAGCGCGCCATCATGAGAGCGATCGGTGCGGCCTGTGCACGTCTTCCAGCCCGCCCGGCGCGTTGCTGGTAGTTTGCAATGCCTGGCGGCACGTTGCGGCAGAAAACCGCTTCCAGATCGCCTAGGTCAACACCCATTTCCATCGTGGTGGTGCAACTGAGCAGGTTTACTTCGCCCTGACGGAATCGCTCTTCGATTTCTGCGCGTTCTGCTGAACCAATGGCAGCAGTATGCTCGCGCGCAATTCCACTGAGGGCAGTCCCAGTGTACCTCGCAAGATAATGGTTCCGGCGCCGCATCTCAGTACGGTCGCTGGCAGGCATCATTACGGTGCGTCCAGTGCATCGCCATGACGCGCAAGCGCCGTCGAGATCAATCTGGCTGATCGTCCCGCAGCTTTGGCAGCGCCACAAAAGACCTTCTGGCGCGGGTGTGAAGCGCAGGGCTGCAAGATTAAGGACGTACCCGAAGCCACCCGGAATCAGAAGTCGATGACGTGGGCGCGTCGCCTCTTCCCAGAAGGCCGAAAGAATGTCTCGCGCCACTGAATCGCTTAGCCCCAGTTGATCGACCATGAGCCAGATAGGTCGGTTGGGACGTCCTGCTTCCGGAAGCAAGGTCCGGAGGCGTTTGCTTGCATTAGTTCGGGTCAGCGACCACGAAATGTCGGCGCTCGACTGACCTTCACCCCAAATCGACTCGTCTGTCAGGTCGATCACCTCAAGGTTGTTGATCGCCCGCGAATGTCTCATCAGGTCCAATAAAAACCTTACCAGAGCTGGGGCCAACGCCTGCCGGTCAGACGGTAGAAGTTCGGCCACACGTCGCGTGATAGCTGGGGCGCCCTCGTAACCAACCGTTGCCAAACCCAAAGACTCGAGCGACACCCGCAACGCGCCACCGCAGACTTCGGCCGCGACGAGCGCCGTCAACCTGTCTTTTGCAGCTGTTGTGCTCATCGGTTCGGGGTTCCGCCGATCATAAAGGCGGAAGCCCTCACGCCGGAGCGCCCGCCAGACTCCGTCACAAAGGCTTTGCAAGTCCAAAGGTTCATTGGCTTCGCGCTGAAGAGCCTTCACCATGGCCGAGCGGATTGCTTGATCCCTGGCAGTTCGTTCAAAGAAAGGGGCAAAAAATGCTGCATCCTGTCGGCTGTCGGCAAAAACCAGAAGGTTGCGTCCCTTCATCGGAGCGTCTGGTGCATGGCCGGGGGCGGGAGGCAGCGCCTCAATCAGCGCCTGCGCTGTCACAGCGGCAAGTGCATCGTCACCAGGGTGGATTGATGTGACCGGTTCCGCGAAGCGTCCCCCCGTGTGGCCGCATGAGATGCACTTTCGCACGTAAGCGCGCCGTTCTTCGCGATCCTCACGCATGATCGCAGGTTCGAGCGACAGGATGCCGTCACCAGGCCCATCTTCCAAGGCACCGGTCTCAGGGTCAAAATCAAAGGGTGTCTCAGCGTCATCCAGGTCATCGGCGTCATCTTCCAATTCACCCGCCACGGCACCCGCCGCTGTAAGTCGCAGTACTCGTCGTTTTGAATTCGAACTGATGTCGGATCGCGGGTGAAGGGTGGAGCCATCATCCCAAGCCTCAATGTACGGTTCTCCGCAATTGCGGCAGACAAGAAGGGGATACGCAGGGGCCTTGTCGATGTGTGTTCCAGTTCGGGACAGGCGAAACTGTGACCAGTGTTCACCGTCCTGTGCCGAAAGACGCAATGCAATGCCTTCGACGCCAGACGCGGCGAGATGGTATCGCGCAGGCAGAAGCGGAAAGGCACCAGCCATCGATGGTTTTGCCAAAACGCCAAGCGAGATCAGTGCGGTTAGTGCCGTTCGTGCTTCCTCTGCTGTTGCAGACGGAAATACTCTTGCCGCAAGGTCTTCGAAGGGGAGAGCCCGCCCCATCAGTGCTCCCGCAACCGCACGGACTTCTTCGCGACGCGCCAGCCCTACGGCCAGCGAGTCACCGAAGGATTGAGTTTCGTCGAGGACGAATGCCGAAAGGCCAGCGCCGCGCATCGCCGCGTTCCAATCGTTTACGGCGTAAGATGCATTGTCGAGGCTGAATGATCCTTCTTCGCGAAGCCGTGCCAGGACGGTTCCTGCCTCTGTCCACTCTGAAACAGGTAGGCACTTTTCGGTGCCTCCTTCGGTCAATGCGGGATGCAGCCTGCGTTCGGACGTAATGACTGCACCATCGCCACTTGGGAAGGGTTCGCCAAAGAGATCTTCTGCAAAACGCGCTAACTCTTCTCGTCGGGCAGGGTCAAGGCTGGCGGACGTGCCGACACATCTGACCTGGCCCTTCGGGATGCTCAGTCGGGCCTTGAGCTTGCGCAGGAG
>JAYSUN010000214.1:0-15288 GCA_043719045.1 Hyphomicrobiaceae bacterium
CTTCCGCGTCGGCATTATCGCACAACCGGATTGGCAGAGTGCCGAAGCCTTCATGGCGCTTGGCAAGCCGAACCTGTTCTTCGGTGTGACCGGCGGCAACATGGATTCGATGGTCAACCGCTACACCTCGGACCGCCGTCTGCGCCATAACGACAGCTATACTCCCGGTGGCGAGGGCGGCAAACGCCCAGATCGGTCTGTCGTCGTCTATGCCCAACGCTGCCGTGAGGCCTACCCGGACGTCCCCATCGTACTGGGCGGCATCGAGTCCTCGCTGCGCCGCATCGCACATTACGACTACTGGTCGGATAAGGTGCGCCGCTCGGTGCTGGTTGACGCCAAAGCTGACATTCTGCTCTTCGGCAACGCGGAACGGTCCGTCGTTGAAGTCGCCCATCGCATGTCCCGCGGCGAGAAAGCCGTCGACATGGATGACATCCGCGGCGTGGCCGTGATGAAAAAGACCGTGCCTGATGGCTGGACGGAATTGCACGCCGATGATCTCGACAACGCCGACGAAGGCGCGAAACAGCTTCGCAATACGCGGGCCGTCGTGCGCCTGCCAAGTTTTGAGCAGGTGGCGGGCGACCCAGAGGGCTACGCCCGCGCTTCACGTGTGTTGCATCGCGAGAGCAACCCCGGCAATGCGCGCCCCCTGGTGCAGAAACATGGTGACCGCGAACTTTGGGTGACCCAACCACCGCACCCGCTGACCACACCCGAGATGGATGGCGTCTACGAGCTACCCTACGCCCGCGCGCCACATCCAAGCTATGGCGACGCCAAGATTCCCGCCTGGGAAATGATCAAGTTTTCCGTGACCATCATGCGCGGCTGCTTTGGCGGCTGCACCTTCTGTTCGATCACGGAGCATGAAGGCCGCATCATTCAGAACCGCTCGGAAGACTCGGTGCTGAAAGAAATCGAACACATCCGCGACAAGACCCCAGGCTTCACCGGCCATATCTCCGACATCGGCGGCCCGACTGCCAACATGTATCGCATGGCCTGCAAGGACGCAGCGATCGAGAAAGCCTGCCGCCGGTTGTCGTGCGTGCATCCGGAAATCTGTCCGAACCTGAACACGTCCCACGACGCGTTGATCAGCCTGTATCGCAAGGCGCGCGAACTGCCAGGCATCAAAAAGGTCAATGTCGCCTCAGGCGTGCGCTACGATCTCGCCGTCAAGAGCCCAGCGTATGTCAAGGAACTCGTCACGCATCATGTCGGCGGCTATTTGAAGATTGCGCCGGAACATACTGAAGATGGCCCGCTGTCCAAAATGATGAAACCGGGCATCGGCAGTTACGAACGTTTCCGCCAGTTGTTCGACGCGGCAACCAAGGAGGCCGGCAAGAAGTACTTCCTGATTCCCTACTTCATCGCGGCGCATCCGGGCACGCGCGACGAGGACATGGTTGAACTGGCGCTTTGGCTGAAGAAAAATAAGTACCGCGCCGATCAGGTGCAGACCTTCCTGCCCTCACCGATGGCACTGGCGACTGCGATGTACCACTCCGGCAAAAACCCGCTGAAAGGCATTCGTCGCGGCGGTTCGGAAGAGGTCGAGACTGTCAAAGGCCTGAAGCAACGCCGACTGCACAAAGCCTTCCTGCGTTATCACGACGCTGAAAATTGGCCGCTGCTGCGCGATGCACTGAAGGCCATGGGTCGCGCTGATCTGATCGGTCCGGGCAAACACCATCTCGTGCCCGCTTGGCAACCCGCCGGCACCGGCCTCGGTGGTGGCGAAGGCAAACGCCAAGGCAAAAAGCACGGCATCCAGACGTTTACGACGAAGGGTGTGCCGGTCCTCGATTCAACGGGCAAAAAACACGGGTTCGGGACCAACCCTACCAATCGGCCGCGAGCGTCAGAAGCGGGCTGGGCCAAGGGTGGGCAAAGCCCTGTCGACAAGGCAAAATCCCGCCTGAGAAAGCCGTAAACTGACCGCAGGACTCGCAGACCTGAACACGGATCTCGAACTGCGCGGCATGACTTTGCCGCCACCTTGTCCAACTCCGTCACGCCCCGCTCTTGCCGCGGAATGGCAGTTTCAGACTCCAACCGAGTTCGGCGGGGTGTTCCGACTGGAATTCCGGTAGTCCAATGGTCATGGCATCATGGCCGTCCCGCGGCTGCGCTATGTAGGTTTTGAAAAGCCGGTCCCAGATCGACAGGTTAAAGCCGTAGTTCGAGTTGGTTTCGCCTGCGTGCACGGAATGATGCACGCGATGCATATCCGGTGTTACGACGATCAGCCGCAAACCTCGATCGAGCCAAAGCGGCATGGCGACATTGGCGTGATTGAACATCGCAAAGCCGCTGAGCATGATCTCGAACAGGACGACCGCCAAAACCGGTGCGCCGAGCGCCAGCACCCACAGCACTTTCCACAACATCGACAGCCCGATTTCGATCGGGTGGAAACGCAAAGCCGTGGTCACATCGAAATCGCGATCCGTGTGATGGACCCGATGCACCTGCCACAAGACGCGAATTCGATGCGATGCAAGATGCTGGAACCAGATCGCAAAATCCAGGATGACGATGGCGAGCGCAACTTCGAGCCACAGCGGCCACGCCAGCCAATTGAAGACACCAAAACCCCACCGGCTCGCAGCCAAGGCCGCGCCGACCGCGATTAAAGGTACGGCTAGAGTTGTTGCAATGTACGCAAGGGCTTGAACGACCAACGCTCCAAAGCCGACAAACATGAGGTTGGTGAACCACCGCTGGGCCCGCGGGAGCACCCGTTTACGCCGCGGCAACAGCGCTTCTAACACCGCCATAGCGACCAAGACCCCGACAAATACGCTCAGGCGCATGATCGGTTCATGGAATGGCAGTTCAGGAACCATTCGCTCGATCTCTCACAGGTGCAGGCGACATCTGGGTTACAGATGATACCCATCCGCACAAACACTGACTTGTGGGGATGGGTATCCGCGCGCCAGGAAAAGAGAATACCAGCCCGCAGCCCCCAAGAGGAAAGAGTCATGATTTCTGCGGGCTGGTAGGACATATGGGGGTTGCCGCTGCCAAGGACAGGTCAACCAAGCTGCAGGTCGACCAAGACTGACGAAGGGGAGGCCTTGCGACCTCCCCTGTTCTTTTCGGTCAGCGCGCCTCAGCGACGCATCTCGAGCCTTGACGCGTCACTCTGTCTCGCCGGTGGGCTCCGCTTTTTCAACCTTGGCTTTGCGGGGTGCGCGACGCAGGAACGAGGGTTGGTCGTGTTCCTGGAAACGTTCACCTGTCGCGGCTGCCGATGCCGGTGGCCGCCCGCGCCGCTTGGCAGCTGGCGCTGCAGGCGCAGACCCTTCAGACGCAGCAGCCGCCACCGCAACGTCAACTGGATGATGCTCCGGTTTCTGTAACGATGGCGCCGCCTCGATCACGCGCTCGATGGCCGGCTCAGGCGCTGCACGGACAGGAGCAATCCATTCAGCTGTCGGTTGTTCTTGAGCCACGGCCGGAGCCGGTGTGCGCTGCGGAAAACGCCGCTCTGGGACATGGCGCTCATGCGGACGGTCACCATCAACTCGCTCCGGGCGCTCGGCACCTGCCGCACGTTCGGGTAAGCCGCGGTCTTGTCCACCACGATCTGCACCATTGCGATCGTTGCCTTGGCGATAACCGCCACGATCTCTGTCCCGCTGATCGCGGTCGCGTTCAAAGCGGCGTTCACCGCCTTGACCCTCACGCGCCTGTCCGTCTCGGGCTTGCGTATCGCGCGGTGGCTGATTGTCACGCGGAGCCTGGCCCTCGCGGGGAGCCTGGCCCTCGCGAGACGGTTGGCCATCGCGCGGCTCAAAACTGCGGCCGCCTTGGTCGTTGTAGCGATCCCGTCCACGTTGGTCACCCTGTTGACGATTGCGATCACCACGATCGTTGAAGCGCTCGGGTCGGTCGCGGCGAAACTGACGATCCTGACCTTCGAAATTGCGGTCATTGCGCGGCTGTAGAGAACCGCCCTGGCGGTCTCCCCCGCGATCACCTTGGTCTCCACGATTATCTGGGCGGTTGTCCGACCGATTGAATCGCTCGGGACGATCACCACGATCGGGTCGATCGCCGAAACCCTGGCGCTCACCCTGCGGCTCGCCTGTCTGCGCAATCACAGATTGAGGCGTGCGGCCCTCATCGAGGATTGGCTGCTCGTCATTGCCAGGATTTGTATCATCACCAAAGTCATCGCCATCGTTACCGTCAGCACTTGCCGTCCGGAACCGAAAGGGCTGGCCGTTGGCATCGTTTTGGCCCTGATATTGTTCGCGATAGGCCATGATGATGCGGTTATAGTGTTCCGCGTGCTGGTAGTAGCTTTCGGCCAGGACGGGGTCGCCGGATGACAAGGCATCACGGGCCAATGTCATATACTTCTCGGCAATGTGAGCCGGCGTCCCGCGCACCTTCACGTCGGGTCCATTGGACTCATAACTCCGGGTCAGCGGATTCTGTTGTTTACGATTATTGCCGCCACCACTGTGGCCGCCACTATGACTGCCACCACCGTTGTTCTGACGGTTGTTTCGGCCGCGCCGATTCTGTTGTTGTCCTGGCCTCACGGGCTTTGGTGCTCCCTAAGCAGCTGCACGAAATGGAAATCCCGCGTGGGTGACGTGCACACCTCATGCGATCGCAATGCAAATGCTGCCCCCGAAGGAACCAACACGGCACACGTTAACTCCGACAATTTGCCTGTAACGCAACTGTTGCGTCAGGTGCTCATCCTGAAGGTATTCTTTTGGGCGGTTCGATCAGCGGTGCGTCACATATCCTGTTGGTGCACTCAGCCTCAGGCGATCACACAAACGTAAACGTCAAACTAGAATTCCCAGAGGGCGCAGTGGCAGCCAAAAGATTCACGCCGGGAAGTTGGGTGTCGACGGGGCGGCCTTGTGTGCAGGCGTCACCGTTCATAGCAGGAGGTTAGCGAAATCCGAGACAAAAGGGAAGCCCCATTTCTGAGTATCCTCAAGAGCGGGGTCATCGTCGTGTACTTGCGGCCACACAGCGGACCACATGACCCAGATCAACGTAGGTTTCGATCTCGTTGGCCGCAACGCGCATCTCCGTTTGCATCAACTTGGCCACCGCATCCGCCTGACCCGAACCAATTTCAAATATTATATAACCATTTGATTTACATATGTAATTATTACACTCTCGGATGATGGATCGATAAAAATCCAAACCATCTTGACCACCATCAAGAGCTCCAGCTGGATCAAACAAGCGCACTTCTGGGTCAAGATTACCAATCTCGCTTCGAGGAATATAAGGTGGATTGGAGAGAATGATGTTGAAGATTCCAGCCACCGATTGAAGTTGATCACCCAGTAACCAAGCCACGCGATCGCTTGAAACTCCCAACTCCCTGGCGTTTTTTCGAGCGATTTCAATGGCGGCCGCAGAAATATCCGTACCAACACCTGTCGCCTGCGGCATTTCAGCTAACAGGCTCAGGAGCAGGCAGCCGGACCCGGTCCCGATATCGAGCAGGCGCAGCGGCTCCTCCTGCAACCCATGTGCCGCCACGAACGCCAGCACCGCCTCGACCAGCGTTTCGCTGTCGGGTCGCGGATCAAGTGTCGCCGGCGAAATTTGAAAGCGTCGACCAAAAAACCAACGCTCACCGAGAATGCGTGAAACCGGCTCTCGAGTCAGGCGTCGTTGAACAACCACCTCAAGTGCTGCGGCCTGAAGTTGCGTTAGTCGCGTGTCCGCTTCTGAGATCAGCTTAAGTCGATCGACCCCGACAACGGATGCCAGAAGCAAACGTGCATCAGTGTCCGGTGTATCGAGCCCAGCTGCTTTGAAGCGTGCGATCACAGCTCGCAGCGCTGCGGCCCAAGTCAGGTTAGGTGAGGTTGCAAATGTCATCGCCTGCGCAGCACGCCGGCCGCACGTGCAATTTGCCAGGCGCCCACCGCGGCACAGTGCGAGGGCGCTATCTCGCAGATCAGGCCAAGCGTTGCTGCAGCCGAGCGATAGCGTTGCGAAAGCTGATCATTGCCGATGATCGTGATTGGCCCGCGCAAACCCTTCGAAGCTTCCGCAAGCTCGGCTCCGATCAGAAGCCCAGACAAATACTCAGACAAGGCTTCGGATTTGATTTGGTCGAACAAGCCTAACGTCCGTGCAGCAAAGACACGGTGCAACAAAGCACCCGGCCCGCCGTCCGCGGCGCCTGCACGTGTTCCATCTGCGAACGCAGTTTGCACGGCGTCGGCGTCGGCCAATCCGGTTTTCATCAACCGGCCCAAGATCGTATGGTCCCTCAATGCTGCAAATATCTCACCGGTCATGAAGGTTCGAAAGCCAGTCAGCTGGCCAACCTCCGCCACGACCCATTTCGAGTGCGTCCCGGGCAATACGAACAGCCCAGAATGCGCGTCAGCGAGGGCCAATGCACCGAACACTTGCGCTTCCTCGCCACGCATGACGTCGGGGACATCGACCGCGTTGCGCGTCTGAAGTCCCGGTACGAGGTAGACCGACCCACTCAGTTCCGTCTCGAACTGAACCAATTTGGCGGCCACCTGGGCGAGACCCGCCGGACAGGCTACATATGGCGCCTCCACCCAACCTTGCCGACTGCCGATCATGCCAGACAGAATAACGGGCGCGTCCGGAGCGACTGCCCGCAAAGGCGCAATCATCGTGCTCAATGTCTTGCCAAAAGCCCCATCACCGACAGCCAGGATACCAGGACCCGCAAGGCTGTCACCAACGCATTCGCCATTCGCACTGAGCAACACCGCTCGGCATGAGGTTGTGCCCCAATCGACAGCGATCAAAGCGCCGGACGGTTTTTCGGCTCTTTCACTCATGCCGTTTTGAACACATTTTGCAGGCGCGCGCTGGTCGCGGCATGAGTCAGGTTCATGCACAACGGCGTGATTGAGATGTGGCCATTGTAAATCGCCCAGAGATCCGTGTCCTCGGTGGTATGCGAACGGCGACGCTCATAGGCGAGCCAGTAGTACGGTGTCCCCCAAGTGTCCTTGCGCGCATCAATGCTCAGCAGATCATCTTCACGCTTGCCTTGCACCGTAATGCGCGCGGGCTTGGCCTGTTCAGGCTCAGTGTCGGGAAAATTAATGTTCATCAGAACTCCCGTGGACCAATCAATGCTCAGGGCTTTGCGAATGACCGCGGCGCCATGCGCCAAGGCGCAGGGCCAATGCGGGTCATGCTGTGTTCCGAGCCCATAGGCTTGCGACAGCGCGATCGAGCGGATCCCCATTTGCGTCCCCTCGAAAGCGCCTGCGATGGTGCCCGAATAGGTCACGTCTTCAGCCATGTTCGCGCCCTTGTTGACACCTGACAACACCAGATCTGGCCGCTTATCTCGCAAGATATGCCGTACACCCATGATGACGCAATCCGTGGGCGTCCCGCGGACTGCATAGGCGCGCTCGTCGAGTTGGCGCATGCGCAATGGTTCGTTCAACGACAACGAATGTCCGGCGCCCGACTTGTTCACTTCCGGCGCAACCACCCAGATATCATCAGACAATTCAGCTGCGATCTGGCGCAGTGCGTGCAGGCCCGGTGCATCGATGCCGTCGTCGTTGGTCAAGAGAATGCGCATAGGGTCCCGTCCGGTTTAGAAGTGTCAGTCGGAAAATCATCAGATTGATCAACCCACCATAGACCAGAAACGTAGCGCTGGGAAAAGCGCCGCTAGGTAGCGGAGTCAAGTGGCAGGAGATGCAGGCTGTCCGCCAGCAAAGACACTACGACGTCGACACCGATTGCCAGGTCATTTCGTCGAGCCGCATGCGTTGGCAAGCGAAACGTCAGCAGAGTGGAGGGCGCATCGACAAGCTCAACCGAAACATCGGTCTGACTGCCGAGCCGCGTGAGTTTAGCGATTTGGCCGGCTAGCGGGTTCTCGCGTTCGCCGTGCGAGGGTCGGCCGCGGCGGTGCAGCACGATAGCGTCGGAAGGCACCATCCATTGCACGCCCTGCCCGGCAACAAAATGACCTGTTTGGGTGATTTCATGTGTCCCGCCAGCCCAAGCCAATTGACCAGCACCGGAGGACGTCGCCGGCCTCAGCAAGGTTCCCGAGAAGATATTGGTTTGCCCCATCAGCCGCGCCACCAGTGCGGACGCCGGACGCGTCATAATGGTTTCCGTGGTATCGATTTGCAGCAGAGTTCCCCTGTGCAGCACGCCGATGCGGTCAGCCAAGGCCAACGCCTCTTCCAGATCGTGAGTGACGAGAATGATCGGGCAACCAAGCGTGCCGCGCAAGTCAGCGAGTTCCCGTTTCAAACGCTCGCGGGTCATCTGATCAACAGCCGAAAACGGCTCGTCCAAAAGCAACACGCGCGGCTCGCGCGCCAGGGCTCGAGCCAATGCCACACGCTGCTGCTGGCCGCCTGACAATTCCGATGGCAACCGGTCCTCCAAGCCCTTCAAGTTCACCCGCGTCAGCCAGGAGTCGGCTCGAACCTGTTTTTCCGCACGCGTCCCATCTGGCACGGCAAGTGCCACGGTTTCACGCGCCCCCAAGTGCGGAAAGAGGGCATAATCTTGAAACACCAAGCCCGCACGGCGTTGCTGTGGCGAGACGGCGATACCGCTGTCGGTGTCAAGCCAGGTGTCATGTCCCGAATCGATGCGGCCGTGCCTCGGTAAGACCAGGCCGGCAATCACACGCAGAACCGTGGTCTTGCCGCTGCCGGAAGGCCCAACCAACGCTAACAATTCCTCAGCGCCGCAATCAAAAGTGACTTGCAAGGGGATCGGCGCGTCTTGCGCTAGATGAACATGGAGTGCCGCGCTCGTCGCGTTGACTGATCCATCACGCATGCGGACGTCTCTGTGCCGCCAGATGCACAATTGCCAACGCTGCAAACGCAAATGCCAATAATGCCGCGGCCATCACCGCCGCCTCTGCGTTTCGAAACGCTTGCACACGGTCATAAATCGAAATCGACAGCGTCTGGGTCTCGCCAGGGATGGAACCACCAACCAGCAGCAGCACTCCAAATTCACCGAGCGTATGGGCGAATACCAACGCCAAAGCCGATACGACACCTGGCCAGGCTAACGGCCACTCGATACGTTTGAAGGTGTCCCAGTGTGACAGCCCCGAGACCCAAGCCGCCTCGCGAATGTTCGGCCGGATGGCCTCGAAGGCCCGCTGCATCGGCTGCACCGCAAACGGAATGTTGACAATCAGTGACGCGATCAAAATGCCCTTGAACGTGAACAGAACATCGCCACCTGTCAGGGCCGAAGCCAGACGCCCAGCGAGGCTCTCCGGCCCAAGCCCAGCCAGCAAATAATAACCGAGCACAGTCGGCGGTAACACCAGAGGCAACATCACGAGTGCCTCAACCACAGTTTTGCGCGGCCCCGATGCAAAGGCGAGCCAACGGGCCAAGGCAACCGCCAAAGGCAGCAACACGGCACACGTGGCCAATGCCAACTTCACAGACAGATAAAACGCGGTCCAATCCATCGAGGGTCCAGTCGCAGAAAGTAAGCAGGCCTTCTCAGCAGCTCCTTAGCTGTTTGGCTTGCGATCACGGCGTTGTCTACGTCAAGCTTGCAGAATTTCAGGCCGCTGGACGGGTAGTCTGCCTTGCCGGGTCTTCAGCTCAAAACGCACGCTCAGTAACACCGCATGGACAGTTAAGCCGACGGCCAGACCGGCCCACAACCCTTGTGCACCCCAGCCCATTTTGAACGCCAACCCGTAACCAAGAAGGAAACCGACCACCCAGTAGCTGAAGACGGCGATCAGCATGGGCACGTAGGTGTCGTTGAGCCCACGCAGCGCGCCGCTCGCCACCGTCTGTAAGCCATCCGAGACGGCGAAGCTGGCGCCGTAGAGCAACAGCAGCGAAGTCAGGGCGACGGTCACCTGGGTGTCGATCACAGAAGCCCCGAGAAACCAATGCGGGATTGTATGGCGAGCTGCCACGACGCAAACCGCAAGCATTGCCATGAACAGCGCGGTTAATGCGAGTGACGTCAAACCGGCCCGTCTTGCTGCCAATCCATCCCGCCGTCCCACCGCGTGCCCAACGCGCACGGTCGCTGCCATGGAGATGCCAAACGGCACCATGAAAACCAGCGCCGCCACCTGCAATGCAATTTGGTGGGCGGCCAGTGCTGCTACGCTGATCGTCCCCATCAACAAGGCGACTGCCGCGAAAACGCCGAACTCCAACAGGAACGCGCCAGATATCGGCAGCCCGACCCAGAGCAATTGCCGCATGACCTGACCGTCCGGACGCCAAATTCGGCTGAACGGGTGATAGCGCCGGAACGGTCGAGACCACATCAAGACTGCCATCGCCGCCAAGCACATCGCCACGTTCACCATAGTGGTTGCGACACCAGCACCGAGCATCTCGATCCGCGGCAATCCGAAGGCACCGAAGATGAAGGCGTACGCCAGAACGGCATTGAGCGGCACTGCTGCAAGTGTAATCCAAAGTGCCGGTTCAGGTCGATTCAACGCGCCCATGAAACCACGCATGGCAATGAATGCCCAACCAGGGATCAGACACCATGCCAGCCCCTGCAGATAGCGCGCGGCCAATCGCGCCGTCTCGGCCTCTTGTCCAAGCGCACGCAGCACAGGTTCGCTCCACGCCATTGCCGCCGACAGAGGCAAACCGAAGATGACGGCCAGCTGCAGGCCAACCCGCAAGACCCGCCGCATCTGGCGTGGATTGCGACCGCCATGAGCTTGCGCAGCCAGCGGCGCTACAGCCGAGACGAGACCCATGCCGACAATAAACGCTGAAAAGAGTACCGTGTGCCCGAGCGACGCAGCCGCCAATGGGGTTTCACCTAAGCGTCCGATCATCAGCAAGTCGGTCGTCAGCATGCCAATTTGCCCGACCTGCGTCAGAGCCATGGGCCAAGCGAGGCGAAGGGTATCGCGAATTTCTAGGCGGGCGGTATCTGTCAGCATCGCCCGCCTCATAGCCGATTTTCATGTCAGGTGTGCAAGCCTCGATCACCAATCAACGCATCGCCGACTAGCCAAAGCCGCGCGGTGCGCTACATTCCCCAAAATTCGGGAGACCAGCGAGCCATGCAAAATACCGACCGTGTTTGGAATCTGATCGATGCGAAGCGGAAGGCATTCGAAGCACTTTCGGACCGCGTCTGGGGGATGCCGGAGATTGCCTATACTGAGTACCGCTCGGTCGCTGAGCATACAGCTATGCTGAAGGAGCAAGGCTTCAAAATTACCGAGAACGTCGCCGACATCCCGACCGCGGTCATGGGCGAAGCTGGCGCCGGCGGGCCGGTGATCGCCATTCTCGGTGAATATGATGCGCTGCCAGGATTGTCACAGGTCGCGGGCATTGCGGAAGCAAAGGAATTAGAAGCGGGCGGTCACGGCCATGGCTGCGGTCACAACATGCTCGGGTCCGCTGCGCTTCTGGCAGCAACCGGTATAAAGGACTGGCTCAAAGAAAAAGGCATTCAGGGGCGCGTTCGCTATTATGGCTGCCCAGCCGAAGAGGGAGGCGCGGCAAAAGCTTTCATGGTCCGCGCCGGCGCTTTCAAGGATGTTGATATCGCGATCTGCTGGCATCCAGCGGCCTTCACAAAGGTCGGCGATGCCCTGTCACTCGCCAATACACGGGTCGATTTCACGTTCACCGGTCGCGCCTCGCATGCAGCAGCTGCCCCACACCTTGGCCGCTCGGCGCTTGACGCCGTTGAATTGATGAGCGTCGGTGTCAACTATATGCGCGAGCACATGCCGTCGGATGCCCGCATTCACTACGCCTACCTCGATGCTGGCGGCGTTGCCCCCAACGTCGTCCAAGGCAAAGCCAAAGTCCGGTACGCCGTCCGCGCATTGTCATTGACGGTCATGCGTCAATTGATCGAGCGGGTCCGCAAAGTCGCTGACGGTGCAGCCTTGATGACCGAATGCAAGGTCGAGACCAAAGTCATCAGCGCGGTCTCCAACATGCTCGATAACGGCCCGCTCAAGGACAACATGCAGGGCCATTTCGAACGCTTGGGCGCGCCACCCTTTGATGCGGCAGACCGCGCCTATGCCGCAAAGATTCAGTCGACGCTGACCGACGAGGACATCGCCTCGTCCTACGCCCGTGCCGGGATGCCGCGGACCGACAATATGCCTCTCTGCAACCTCGTTGTGCCGGCCGGCATCAAGGGCGAACCCATGATCGGTTCCACTGATCTGGGTGATGTCAGCTGGGTGGTCCCGACGATCGAGGCCCGCGTCGCCACTCATGCCGTCGGGACGCCAGGTCATTCCTGGCAGATCACAGCACAAGGCAAATCACCGGCCGCCCACAAAGGCATGGTCCACGCCGCAAAGATCATGGCCAGTGTGGCGGCTGACGCCCTGACCGATCCTGATCTGGTGCGCCGTGCCAAGATGGATTTCGCTGCACGGACGGCGAAGACACCGTACGACTGCCCGCTGCCGCCAGATTGCCAACCGAACCTGCAGCCACGGCCAAAGGAATAACAATTTCCGAATTGCTGTCAGTGAAAAGCGCGCCAATGGCGTGCGCGGCTGCAATCGGCCAGCGCGGCAACTGAGCGCGTGCATCTGACATCAACTCTGCGTAATTTGGCCTCATGAGCACGAAGCAAAATTTGCGCATTGTCGAGCGGATATCAGAAATTGATCCGTCGGCGTGGGATCATTGCGCAAATGGCAGTACCGCTCCGTCGAATCCGTTTCAAAGCCACGCCTTTCTGGCGGCACTCGAAAACGCTGGAACTGTCGGTGGTCGTACCGGCTGGAAACCCAATCATCTTGTGCTTGAAGATGCCGACAACCGCATCCTTGCCGTTGCGCCAGCGTACATCAAGACCCACAGCCAAGGCGAATACGTGTTCGATCACGGATGGGCCGAGGCCTATCAACGAGCGGGCGGATCGTACTATCCGAAACTACAACTGGCCGTCCCCTTCACGCCTGTCCCCGGGCGGCGGTTTCTGGTGCCGACTGGCCCCCACCAGGATGACCATGAACGCACGCTGGCGTCGGCGGCCATCGAGGTTGTGAAGCGACTCGGTTTATCGTCGCTCCATGCCACGTTTGTCTCCGAAGGCGAATGGAACCGGCTCGGCGCTGCCGGTTTATTGCAGCGTACGGACCAACAATATCATTGGCTCAACAACGGCTACGGCAGTTTCGACGATTTTCTGACTGCTCTGTCGTCGCGCAAACGTAAAAATATGCGCAAGGAGCGTGAAACCGCACTCTCTGGCGGTCTGACGATCAGGCAAGTCACTGGCCGCGATATCACCGAGACGCATTGGGACGCATTCTATCAATTCTATGTAGACACCGGCAGCCGCAAGTGGGGGAAGCCATATCTCAATCGGCGGTTTTTTTCCCTGTTAGGGGCGTCCATGCCCGAAGCCTGTTTGCTGATCTTTGCAGAGCGGGCTGGCCGGCCCATCGCGGGGGCTCTGAACATCATTGGTGGCGACTGTCTTTACGGCCGCTACTGGGGTTGCATTGAACCACACCCCTGCTTGCACTTCGAAATCTGCTACTATCAAGCGATCGACTTTGCCATCGCCCGCAAGCTCGCACGCGTCGAGGCGGGAGCCCAGGGCGATCACAAGTTGGCGCGCGGCTACCTGCCTGCCGCCACCTACTCACTCCACTGGATTGCAGACAGTGGCTTCCGCCAAGCGGTCGACCGCTATCTGCGCGAGGAGCGCGCTCACATGGCCGAGCAGCGTGAAATGCTGGTTGAGTATGCGCCGTTCAAGAAAGCGGTTGCGGCGGAAGACGCTTGAGGCGTGGTTGTGCTTGAGCCAGCATCAACGAATCTCGGATTCGCTATAGCATTTGCGCATCTGGGCGCAGCGATGTGAGCCCGAAAAGTGCATGCTGTCACCCTTTGCCGGGGCAATGAAGCGGCAGACTTCCTCAAGCCCATCCGGTGTCAGCCAACCTGCGCGCCGTCCACGTTGGACCGCAAAACAATCGGCGGTTTCCTCATCGGGGCCACGGAACTGATGACCGCACTCGTGCGCATAGATCCACATTTTAACGGGTGTAGATACCTTGTTCATCAATTTTGGATTGAGAATGAGGAAGCCTGGATAGGCTGCGCCATAGTCATCCAGGCTGTTATCAAGCACGGTTGGACGTTGGCCGCACAAGACTTTCCGCCCGTCGAGAAGCAGGCTGCCAGACGCAACAATTTTTGCATCGTTGCCGACATGATTGGCGTATTCCTCCGGAGTCGGACCTGCTGATGCTGCACCTGCAAACAGCCATGCGCTGACCAAACAAGCGACAGCACCACCGGCAATCGCCGAAGCAAATGCGCCAAACCTGTTGAATTTCAATTCGTTCACGCCGCGCACCCCCGAGACGTTGTCGGCATCATCATGATCGTTGCCCGCATTGTCACGCTTGCTCATCCGCCCCAATCACTCCAGCACCGCAAGGTA
The DNA here is from genome assembly GCA_043719045.1 of Hyphomicrobiaceae bacterium. Classification (GTDB taxonomy): domain Bacteria; phylum Pseudomonadota; class Alphaproteobacteria; order Rhizobiales; family Hyphomicrobiaceae; genus JABFRJ01. Next base: position 14,458 of record JAYSUN010000214.1, read on the forward strand.
GTAACGTGTTCGTTGTGACTGGTCGATCAACTTCTCGGGTCAATCAACTGGAAATCACGATCACTGTCTTTGTCGGTCAAAGGCACGATGGAAGTCGTGCACAGCGCATTCGTACTCCCAGCTGAACGCCTTCGGCTAGGCAGAAACGCTGCACTCGATGGCGTCCATGTCGGCATCTGACAACCCGAAGTGATGTCCGATTTCGTGAACAAGAACATGGGTCACAAGATGGCCGAGGGTTTCGTCGCCTTCCATCCAATAGTCTAAGATCGCGCGCCGGTAGAGAAACACAAAATCCGGTCCTCGCGGAATGTCGGAGACACTCTTCTGGGCCAAGCTGACGCCTTGATAGAGCCCCATCAATTCGAACGGGCTTTCGATCTCAAGCTCTTTGAGCACATCATCCTCGCCGAAATCCTCGATCTTGATGACCAGATCGGTGCAGAGGCTTCGGAATTCCTCCGGCAACCGATCCCAAGCGTCGGCCGCAAGCTGTTCAAATTCGACCAGAGTCGGTGCCTTGAGAGGTGCCCAATCGACCATGACAAGTCCACTTCGATGAACGTGGAGTGATGCAAGCTGACGCGCTCACTCCGCAAAGTCAATTTTGAGCTGCTGAAGTGAGCTGCTGAAGTCCCGGGCACGATTTAGCCGGAGTTGCGGGGGATCTTTTTTTGGATTCTCTGGTCGAACCGGGTCACGTCGACAACCACGCGCTGATGCGTTCCGTCACCAATGATTTCGGCGTCGTCACGAGCTTCGACGCGAAACGACAAGGTCCGCCCATCAATCGCTAGCAGTTGGGCCTCGGCACGCACGCGCATGCCAACT